>NZ_JABAEE010000024.1:0-79003 GCF_023701885.1 Pseudomonas sp. CG7
TGGGCTCGGAATATGTGTATAAGAGAGAGGATCATGTGCGTTTTGCGCTGATCGAGAACCAGGACCGGATTCGCCAGGCTGTGCGGGGGATTCGTGGGATGTTTCGGGCGGATGGGTTGACCGGCAAAGCCTGACAGCCAACCACAACATCTGTGGCGAGGGAGCTTGCTCCCGCTCGACTGCGAAGCAGTCGCAAACCGGTCGCCTCACTCTATGAGTCGGAGTTGACTGGATTGGGGCCGCTTCGCGGCCCAGCGGGAGCAAGCTCCCTCGCCACAGTTAGTCCAGGGTGTTCTTAGATCACCAGCGACAACAGCAGGATAAAGATCAGCCCCACCACGGACAGGATGGTTTCCATCGCGGTCCAGGTCTTGAAGGTTTCGGCCACGGTCATGTTGAAGTACTGCTTGACCAGCCAGAAACCTGCGTCGTTCACGTGGGACAGGATCAACGAACCGGCACCGGTCGCCAGCACCAGCAGCTCACGGTTCACGCCTGGCATCATCCCCACCACCGGCACCACGATCCCGGCCCCCGTAATGGTCGCCACAGTGGCCGCACCCGTCGCAATCCGAATCACCGCCGCCACCAGCCAGGCCAACAGGATCGGCGAAATCTGCGCACTAACCGCCATGTGGCCGATCACATCGCCCACGCCGCTGGTCACCAGCATCTGCTTGAAGCCGCCACCGGCACCGATGATCAGGAGGATCGCGGCAGTCGGGGCCAGGCTTGCGTCCAGCCATTTGAGCATCTGGCTGGAGCCGATGCCCTGCTTGTAGCCGAAGGTGTACAGCGACAGCAGCAACGCCAGCAGCAAGGCCGAGATCGGGTGGCCGATCATGTCCATGCAGACGCGGAAGAGGTTGCCGTCCGGCAGCGCTACGTCAGCAAAGGTCTTGAGCAACATCAGGAACACCGGCGACAGTACGGTGATCAGGGTGATGCTGAAGCTTGGCAGCTCGGCGGCGTTCGTCTCGCGGGCCAGTTGATCCACCAGTTCCTGGTTCGGATGGCCGGGGATGTGCTTGGCAATGAACGTACCGAAGATCGGGCCGGCAATGATGGCGGTCGGCAGTGCGACGATCAGGCCATAGAGAATGGTCTTGCCGATGTCAGCGCCAAAGATGCCGATCGCCAGCAGCGGACCCGGGTGCGGTGGCACCAGGCCGTGGACTGCGGAAAGGCCGGCCAGCAACGGGATACCGATCTTGATGATCGACACGCCGGTGCGGCGCGCCACGATGAACACCAGCGGGATCAGCAACACGAAGCCGATCTCGAAGAACAGCGGGATGCCCACCAGGAACGCGGCGAACATCATCGCCCATTGCACCTTGTCCTTGCCGAAGGCACGGATCAGGGTCTGGGCGATCTGATCGGCCCCGCCGGACTCGGCCATCATCTTGCCGAGCATCGTGCCCAGCGCCAGGATGATGCCGACAAAGCCGAGCACGCCACCGAAGCCGTCCTGGAACGCCTTGATGATGGTGCCGGTCGGCATGCCCGACGTCAGGCCGAGGAACGCGGCGGCGATGGTCAGTGCAATGAACGGGTGGAATTTGAACTTGGTGATGAGGACGATGAGTCCGATCACCGTGACCACTGCATCAAGCAGTAGGAACGTCTCGTGGGACATGCCGAACATGGGAGGTGTCTCCTGATTTGTTGTTGTTATTGAAGCAGTTATTTATGAGCCGTCGGGACAGCGCTATCTTTCTGACGCAAATTTTTTGAAACTCAACCGGCAAGCTTCAAACCGTGGGCCAACCACCAGACGTAAGCCTGGCGCGCCAGTTCATCGATGCTGTGGCTGGACGCGTCGAGAGCCAGGGTCAGGGGCTCGCCGACAGGGGATTCGAGGGAGGCAAACTGGCTGTCGATCAAAGTCGACGGCATGAAATGACCGGGACGGTGGGAAACACGGTCGGCGGCCACTTCGGGGGTCAATTCAAGGAATACGAAGCCCAGGCCGGGCAAGGCACTGCGCAGACGCTCGCGATAACTGTGCTTGAGGGCCGAGCAGGTCAGCACCGGGCGCTCGCCCGTGGCGTCGACACGGCGCAACTCATCGCACAGGCTGTCGAGCCAGCCGGCACGGTCGTCGTCGTTCAGGGGAATACCGGCGCTCATCTTCTGGATGTTGGCCGCGGGGTGGAAGGTGTCGCCTTCGATGGCGGTGGCGCCGCTCAATTGGCACAGGGCCTGGCTGACGCATGTCTTGCCGCAACCGGCAACGCCCATGATGACCAGGGCGGTGATGGGATTGTTCATGTAACACCTCAGCGCGCAGACAGCGCTACCTTTGCCAGTTATGACACCGCAGCAAAAGCAGAAGTTGCCGACGCCTTCTTGTCATTTTTGTGGTTGCAGCATGTTCGTTCACGACGCGAGCGGACGGGAGATCAGGCAACCCCCGTTCACGCATTTGCAGCGGCGTCGAGACAGCGCTACCTTAGTGCCTTGATTTTTGTTTGGCAAGCCGCCCTGATGACCGCCTCTAAAAACGATAAGAATACTCGCACCACCGGTCGCCCCACGCTCAACGAAGTCGCACGCCTGGCCGGTGTCAGCCCCATCACTGCCTCCCGTGCCCTGCGCGGCGTCAGCACCGTAGCCTCGGAACTGGTGGAAAAAGTCCGCCAGGCCGCCGTGGAGCTCAACTACGTCGTCAATCCCGCTGCCCGCGCCCTGGCTTCGGCCCAGAGCCATTCGGTGGTGGTGTTGGTGCCGTCGTTGTCCAACCTGTTATTCATCGACACCTTGGAAGCCATCCATCGGGTCCTGCGGCCCAAGGGTTTCGAGGTGGTGATCGGCAACTATCACTATTCCCGTGACGAGGAAGAAGACCTGTTGCGCAACTACATGGCCTATCAGCCACGGGGTTTGCTGCTGACCGGTTTCGACCGCACCGAAAGCGCCCGGCGGATGATCGAGGCCAGCAACATTCCCTGCGTGTACATGATGGAACTGGACCCCGGCGCCGGGCTCAACTGCGTTGGTTTTTCCCAGCTCAAGGCGGGGGAAACGGCGGCCGGGCACTTGATTTCCAAAGGCCGCAAGCGCCTGGCCTACATCGGTGCACAGCTGGACCAACGTACCCTGCTGCGCGGCGAAGGCTTTCGTCGCGCCCTGCAGAAAGCCGGCTTGTAAGACCCGGACCTGGAACTGCTGACCCCGCGCCCCTCCTCGGTGGGCCTGGGTGGTGAATTATTCCTGCAATTGCTCGACAGCCACCCGGACGTCGATGCGATTTTCTTCGGCAACGACGACCTGGCCCACGGCGCCTTGTTCGAGGCCCTGCGCTGCGGCATCAAGATCCCCGAGCAGGTCTCGGTCTTGGGCTTCAACGACCTGCCCGCCTCGGCCCACATGGTGCCGCGCCTGAGCAGTATCAGCACCCCACGGGAAGCCATCGGCCGTCGCGCCGCCGAACAGATGCTGACGCTGATGGCTGGCAACCGCATCGCCCAGCCGGTGGTGGACATGGGCTTTGAGCTCAAGGTTCGCGAAAGCACCTGAACAGCCTCGGCACGAGGCGGTCGATCCATGCCGACGAACGGCAAGGATTGGCCGCCGCGCTCGCAGCACGCCCGTCTAAAAGCCCTTGGCATAAGGTTCTAGCGGCAACGGCATGGGAATTGCTCCTGCCCCTCGCTCAGCCATTACCTACAAGGTGTTCATCATGTTGGTCAGTGCAAAACAGCAAGCGATGGTCTTGCCGCTCAAGCGCCCGGGCGAGGATCCCACCGCCGAAGCCGCCAGCGGCCTGCAAAGCGCCGCATTGCAGGCGTTGCGCGATAACGTCCAGGCCCGGGCCAGCCAGGGCAGTGCCCAGGTCCAGGACGCCTTCACCCGACAAGCCACGCAGCAGGTCAGCGCCGCCACCGCCATCAGCGACAAGGTGGACGAGGCATTCGCCAAGACCCGCGTGCACTTGCAGACCGTTGCTTCGTCAGCGCCCGAAGAAACCACGACGCTTGGCGGCTCCGCGACGGCAGAATTCAAGGACTACATGAGCAAGACGCCCGAAGAGCGCCTGCGCGACAGCATCCTTGAAGAGATGGGCATTACCCAGGAAGAGTTGGAGGCGATGCCGCCCGAGAAGCAGATGGCCATCAGTCAGGAGATTGCCCAGCGCATGCAGGACAAATCGGCGATGGCACAAGTGGAAAAGGCCGAGGAAAGCCGCACAGGGGACACGGCCTCGGCCACGGACATGTTTCTCGCCTCGCTCTGAGCTTCGACACATAACGAAGGGTTTGAGCTGGGCCGACCGCCCCAGCTCAAACTGAGGCCAACCGAGACGGTAGCGGCTCAATGACCGAACAGATTCACCTTCTTGGCCTTCTTGTCGGCACGCTTTTCATCAGCACTCTTCGCCGGTTTTTTCTTTGCCGCTTTTTTTGAATCCATGCCTTTGGCCATGATACGTACTCCACTCATACGGGATGTGCAGTCAGGTATACACCTATCGCCGCACCCGCGTTCTTTTATAATCGCCTCCCCCTTCTGCGCCACGACCCTGCCATGTCCGAAATCCTTTACACGCAACTCGACGAGCCGCTGTGGCCACTGATGAACAAATTTTACCGCGCCCACCAATCCTCGATGAAAGCGGTGCGTGACGCACAACTGTGGGTGGCAAGGCGCGATGAGATTGTCGCCGCCCTGTGCCTGCGGCCCGTGTCGGGCGGGCATTGGTTGACCGGGTTGTTCGTCGACCCGACGTACCGCGTACAGGGCATTGGCGCGCGGTTGATCGCCGAGGCGGTGAAAGACCTGGATGAGCCGGTGTGGTTGTTCTGTCACCCGGACTTGCGTGGTTTTTATGAGCGACGTGGTTTCAGCTTCGATCCTGAACTGCCCTATGCCATGGCCGAGCGCCTGAGCCGGTATGCGCGCAGCAAGCCGATGATTGCGATGGGGTTGGCATCTGCAAAACCCTGAAGATCAACGCAGCCCACTGTGGGAGCGAGCTTGCTCGCGATGGCGTCAGGCCAGTTGCATCAAGGGTGGCTGACACACCGCCATCGCGAGCAAGCTCGCTCCCACAGAGTTAGTCGTCGGCCATGGGATCCAGGTCCGGAAACATCACCTCGGTAAAGCCGAACTTGCTGAAATCCGTGATGCGCGACGGGTACAACCGCCCGATCAGGTGATCGCATTCATGCTGCACCACCCGCGCATGGAAGCCCGACGCGTAGCGCACGATCGGCTCGCCCTTGGGGTCGAAGCCTTCGTAGCGGATGTCCTGGTAGCGATCCACCGCACCCCGCAGGCCCGGTACCGACAGGCAACCCTCAAAACCCTCTTCCATCTGCGGGCCCAACGGAGTGATCAATGGGTTGATCAGAATCGTCTGGGGCACCGCCTCGGCGTCGGGGTAACGCTCGCTGTGTTCGAAGCCGAAGATCACCAGTTGCAAGTCGACACCGATCTGCGGCGCCGCCAGACCGACACCGCCGACGCTTTGCATGGTCTGGAACATGTCGTCGATCAATTGCCACAACTCAGGGCTGTCGAACAGGTCGGCGGGCACCGGCGGGGCGATGCGCAGCAGGCGTTCGTCGCCCATTTTCAGGATTTCACGGATCATGGTCGGGCTTCGTCAGGGTGGGTGTGAGGGATGGAATGGTCGCGCCCCAGGCCGGACACGTGCTGCTTTTCATGCTCGCCCGGGGTCTTTTCACCTGGATTCTTGCCCTCGGCGGACATGTGCTCGATCACCGCATTCATCTCCGCACCGAGCAGCAGCACTGCCGAAGAGATGTAGAAATACAGCAACAACACGATGATCGCGCCGATGCTGCCATACATGGCGTTGTAGTTGGCGAAGGTCTTGACGTAAAACGCGAAGCCCAGGGAGGCGATGATCCACACCACCACCGCCAGCACCGACCCTGGGGTGATGAAGCGAAACTCCTGCTTGACGTCGGGCATCACGTAATAGATCAGCGCCACGGCGACCATCAGCAAGAACACGATCACCGGCCAGCGCACAATCGTCCAGAGCGTGACGATGAACTCCTCCAGGCCGACCTGGGCCGCAATCCAGCCCATCACCTGCGGCCCGAGCACCATCAGCGCCGCGGCGGCCAGCAGCATGCCGGCGATGCCGACCGTGTAGAAGATCGACAGCGGAAAGCGCTTCCAGGCCGGACGGCCCTCGACCACGTCGTAGGCGGCGTTCATCGCGCTCATCATCAGCCGCACGCCCGCCGAAGCGGTCCACAAGGCGATGACGATACCCACCGACAACAAGCCGCCCTTGGATTGCTGGAGCTGGTCAATCACCGGGTTGACCTGTTCCAGGGCCTGGGGCGGCAGCACCAGTTCCGATTGCAGGCGCAGCCAGGAGAAGAAGTCCGGCAGGTGCAGGAAGCCAATCAATGCAATCAGAAAGAGAATGAACGGGAACAGCGAAAACAGCATTTGGTAGGCCAAAGCCGAGGCGTAAGTCGACATCTCGTCGTCGAGAAACTCGGTCACGGTGCGCATCATCACACGATGCAAGGGTAAGCCTTTCAAGGCCGGGAACATCATGTGCGTCTCCTTTCGCCGCAAAAAGGGGTGGTCGCTTGGCGACTCAGGGGGCGTTGCCACAACAAAGTAGCCTGTTTGGCGACGTTGGATCAATTTCGTCTTTTCAGGCCCGACGCTGAGTTGACCGATGATTGCCAAGCCAAGTTTCATCGTTCGTACAGGCGGGGCTTTATGTTTACCCGGCAACCACCGAGAATGCCCCACGTATTCAGGCGGCGGCCTGAAGCTCCAACCCCGTAGGAACGTTATGAAACTCGATAAAAAGCAGGCCATCGCCCGCAGAAACCTTGAACTGGGCGGCGCCGTACTGGGCGTCAACAACTGCCACTTCAGCGAATTGAACCGCAACCGCAACATCTTCTGGTTCGATATCCCGGTGGCGCGCCTGGCCATCGGTCAGTACGAATGGATCCACCTGCTGCTGCACACGCCGGCCACCGATGAGCTGCTGCACTTGAAAGTGCCGACCGTGTTCCTGCGCGAAAAGATGGAAGGCCTGGAAGTGCGCAACCAGGGCAAACGCAAGGCAGCCCTGAGCCTGGAGCTGAGCGCCGACAAAGACTCCTACCTGCAGGACATGCGGCCGGGGGGCACCAACCTGGATTTTGCGCAGTTCAGGTTGTAATGCTCCACATAGGTTGATTGCAGGGAGCTCTTGTGGCGAGGGAGCTTGCTCCCGCGGGACGCGCAGCGGCCCCGTGCGGTGTGTCAGTGGGATCGGAGGGGGCTGCTGCGCAGCCCAGCGGGAGCAAGCTCCCTCGCCACAAAAAGCTGCCCCGCCCCGGGACATTCGCCGCACAATGAAAAGCCCCGCATCAGCGGGGCTTTGTCATTGGCAACGGCCTTACTGCTTCAGCCCCAGCTTTCTAAGCTCTTCATCCCGCAACTCGCGCCGCAGGATCTTGCCCACGTTGGTGGTCGGCAAGGCATCGCGGAATTCCACGGCCTTGGGCACCTTGTAGCCGGTGACGTTGGCGCGCATGTGCTCCATCACCTGTTCCTTGGTCAACGTGACACCCGGCCGTGCGACGATGAAGATCTTGATCGCCTCGCCAGACTTCTCGTCCGGGATGCCGATGGCCGCGCATTGCAGCACGCCCGGCAGGGTTGCCAGCACATCTTCCAGCTCGTTGGGGTACACGTTGAAACCGGAGATCAGGATCATGTCTTTCTTGCGATCGACGATGCGCATGTAGCCATCCGGCTGGATCAGCGCGATGTCACCGGTCTTGAGCCAGCCTTCGCTGTCGAGGATCTCATCGGTGGCTTCCTGGCGCTGCCAGTAGCCTTTCATGACCTGCGGGCCTTTCACGCACAACTCGCCGATTTCGCCCAACGGCTGTTCGACGCCCGCGTCATTGATCACCTTGCACAGCGTCGACGGCACGGGGATGCCGATGGTACCGACCTGGATGTGCTGGATCGGGTTGACCGTGGCCACCGGGCTGGTTTCGGTCATACCGTAACCTTCGCAGATCGGGCAACCAGTGACCGCTTTCCAGCGCTCGGCTGCCGCGAGTTGCAGGGCCATGCCGCCGGACAGGGTGACTTTCAGGGCCGAGAAATCCAGCTTGCGGAAGGCTTCGTTGTTGCACAGGGCCACGAACAGCGTATTGAGGCCGACGAAACCACTGAACTTCCACTTCGACAGTTCCTTGACCATCGCCGAGAGGTCACGCGGGTTGCTGATCAGGATGTTGTGATTGCCGATCAGCATCATCGCCATGCAATGAAAGGTGAACGCATAAATGTGGTACAGCGGCAGTGGCGTGATCAGTACCTCACAACCTTCATTGAGGTTGGAGCCCATCAGCGCCTTGCACTGCAGCATGTTCGCCACCAGGTTGCGGTGGCTGAGCATCGCGCCCTTGGCCACGCCGGTGGTGCCGCCGGTGTATTGCAGCACGGCCACATCGTCGCTGGAGGGGTTGGCTTCGTTCACGGGCTGGCCGTGGCCTTTGCTCAACACGTCGTTGAACTTCACGGCCTTGGGCAAGTGATAGGCCGGGACCATTTTCTTGACGTACTTGATCACGCTGTTGATCAACAGGCGCTTGAGTGGCGGTAGCAGGTCGGCGACTTCGGTGACGATGACGTGCTTGACACCCGTCTTGGGCACCACGGTTTCCGCCAGGTGGGCCATGTTCGCCAGACACACCAGCGCCTTGGCGCCGGAGTCATTGAACTGGTGTTCCATTTCCCGCGCGGTGTACAGCGGGTTGGTGTTGACCACGATCAGCCCGGCGCGGATCGCACCGAACACGGCCACCGGGTACTGGAGAACGTTGGGCAACTGCACGGCGATTCGATCGCCCGGCTGTAAATCGGTATGCTGTTGCAGGTACGCGGCAAACGCCCCGGACAACTCGTAGAGCTCACCGTAGGTGATCGTCTTGCCGAGGTTGCTGAATGCCGGCTTGTTGGCAAAGCGTTGGCAGGACTGCTTCAACACCGCCTGAATATTCGGATACTCGTCTGGATTGATGTCGGCAGCAATCCCAGCTGGGTACTTATCCTTCCAAAAGTCTTCGATCATGGAAGCCCACTCCTCAGCAACGCGAATTCTCACCGCATTTGATGCGATTATTATTGGTGTGTTTATTGGTGAATCTGGCTTGAATCAAGGCCGAGAAGTCACAAAAGCGCGCCGAGAGTAGCAGCTTTGCCGAGGGTCGCCTAGAGCCAAAAACAACCCCCATAGTCATAAACATGACTCATGACCATTCAATGGTCACTTTTAGAGTAAAAATTCCAAACCCCCACTGCATCGCCCTGAATACACAAAAATCTGTGGGAGCGAGCTTGCTCGCGATAGCGGTGTATCAGCCAACATTTCTGTCACTGACCCACCGCTATCGCGAGCAAGCTCGCTCCCACAGGGTTTCTATTGGTCTTCCTTAAGCTCAGGCGATATCCCGCAGCTCCCGCCGCAGGATCTTGCCCACCGGCGTCATCGGCAATGAGTCCCGCAAGACGATGTGCTTGGGAATCTTGTAGCCGGTGAAGTTCTCCTTGCAGTAGGCCTTGAGTTCTTCAAGGCTGACCCCGGTTTCCCGCGCCACCACGAACAACTTCACCGCCTCGCCCGAACGCTCGTCCGGCACGCCGATCACCGCGCAGTTGGCGACCTTGGGGTGGGCCATCACCACGTCTTCGATTTCGTTGGGGTACACGTTGAAACCCGAGACGATGATCATGTCCTTCTTGCGGTCAACGATGCGCACGAAGCCGTCCGGGTCGATCACCGCGATGTCGCCGGACTTGAACCAGCCCTCGCTGTCCAGCACTTCGGCCGTGGCCTCGGGTTTGTTCCAGTAGCCTTTCATGATCTGCGGTCCCTTGATGCACAGTTCCCCGCGCTCGCCCAAGGGTTGCTCGACGCCCTCGTCGTCGATCACTTTCATCAGCGTGCCCGGCACCGGCATCCCCACCGTGCCCAGGCGGGATTTACCGCCATAAGGATTGGCGCTGGCCACCGGCGAGGTTTCGGTCAGGCCATACCCCTCGGTAATGCCGCAACCGGTGATCTGCTGCCAGCGCTCGGCGGTGGCCTTGATCAACGCGGTGCCGCCGGAGTTGGTGACCTTGAGGTGGGAAAAATCCAGGGTCTTGAAATCGGGATGGTCCATCAGCGCCACGAACAGCGTGTTGAGCCCCAGCAATAACGAGAAACGCCAGTTCTTCAGCTCCTTGATGAAGCCACCGATGTCCCGCGGATTGGTGATCAGCACGTTGTGGTTGCCGGTCACCATCAAGCACATGCAGTTCGCCGTGAACGCATAGATATGGTACAGCGGCAATGGCGCGATCATGACCTCCTGGCCTTCGCGCAACAGCGGCTGGCCGTCATCGCCGAGCTGTCCCAGGCACGCCCGGGCCTGTTGCATGTTGGCCACCAGGTTGCCGTGGGTCAGCATCGCCCCCTTTGCCAACCCGGTGGTGCCGCCGGTGTACTGCAGCACGGCAATGTCATCGAGGCTGACCTTCAAGGGCTTGATGCCCTGGCCGCGTCCCAGGCGCAAGGCGCGCTTGAAGGAAATGGCCTGGGGCAGCGAATAGTCCGGGCCCAGTTTCTTGACTTTGCTCACCACCGTGTTGACCAGCCAGCCCTTGGCGGTGGGCATCAGGTCGCCCATCTTCGCTTCGATCAGGTATTGCAGGTCCGTGTCGGGCAACACCTCCTGGACTTTCTGCCCGAACATGTTCAGGTACACCAGCGCCCGGGCACCGGAGTCCTTGAACTGATGACGCATTTCCCGCGGGGTGTACAGCGGGTTGGTGTTGACCACGATCAGCCCGGCGCGCAACGCACCGAACACGGCGATCGGGTACTGCAGGATGTTAGGCATCTGCACCGCGATACGATCGCCCGGCGCCAGGTCGGTATGGGCTTGCAGGTAACCGGCGAAGGCTGCGCTGTAGCGCTCGAGCTCGGCGTACGTGAGGGTCACCCCCATGTTGCTGAACGCCGGGCGGTCGGCGAATTTCTTGCAGGAACGCTCGAACACCTCGACCACCGACTTGTAGGCCCCGAGGTCGACATCCAGGGGCACGCCGGCCGGGCGCTTGTCATTCCAGAAATCAGGCTGCATTGTTTTTGTCCTCTTTACCTGAGCATATCCGGGCCGCGTCTGTATCGCTTGCAGAGGCGGAGCTCCTGGGACACTAGCAGCTATGGCGAATCAGGCAAATATGGCAACCTGCGTCATAGATTGTGTGAATCTTCCTCCCATGGATCAGCCTGATCAGGCGAGACGCAGCGGATGCGCTATACAATGCAGCGACGCAGCGTCTGACTTTGTGCAAAGGAACCGCCATGATCCACCAAACGTTCTGGCTGACCGCGACCGACCACAGCCGCCTGTTCGTCAACCAGTGGCTGCCTGAAACCGCCCCGTTGGCGGTGGTCATGCTGGCCCATGGCATGGCCGAACACAGCGGCCGCTACGCCCGCCTGGCCCAGGCGCTGTGCGACGAAGGTTACGGAGTCTACGCGCTGGACCTGCGCGGCCATGGCAAGACCGGCGAAGAAGCGATCCTCGGCCACTTTGCCGACGAGGACGGCTGGGCCAAGGTCGTGGGCGACCTGGCCAGCCTCAACCATCACATCGGCCAGCAACATCCGGATACGCCTATTCTGCTACTGGGCCACAGCATGGGCAGCTACCTGGCCCAGGGTTACCTGCTACATCACAGCGCCAGCCTGCACGGGGCGATTCTCAGCGGCTCGAACTTTCAACCGGTGGTGCTCTATCGCAGCGCTCGCCTGATCGCCCGCTTCGAACGCCGGCGCCAGGGTGCGGCGGGGCGCAGCGCCCTGATCGAGTGGCTGTCGTTCGGCAGTTTCAACAAGACATTCAAACCGACACGTACTCCCTTCGACTGGCTCAGCCGTGACCCGGTCGAAGTCGATAAATACATCCACGACCCCTTGTGCGGTTTCCGTTGCACCAATCAGCTTTGGGTCGACCTGCTCGGCGGCTTGCAGCAAATCAGCAAAGCGTCCAATCTCGCCCAGATCGATCCGGGCCTGCCCCTGCTGGTGATCGGCGGTGAATGTGATCCGGTGAGCGAAGGCAAGCGTCTGAAGGATCTGGCCGACGCCCTGCGCGACGCCGGCAGCCAACACCTGCAATTGACGATTTACCCGCAGGCCCGGCACGAATTGTTCAATGAAACCAACCGCGACGAAGTGACCGCCGACGTGCTGGCCTGGATCGCCCAGGCCTTGGACCACAAGCGGCCGCCACGCAGCGAGTAGGTTTGCGACGTTTTTCTTTACCCCACAGGATCTGAAACAGATGACCCAGGTTACCAACACCCCTTACGAAGCCCTCGAAATCGGCCAGACCGCCAGCTACAGCAAGACCGTCGAGGAACGCGACATCCAGCTGTTCGCGGCGATGTCGGGCGATCACAACCCGGTGCACCTGGACGCCGAATTCGCCGCGGCGAGCATGTTCAAGGAGCGCATCGCCCATGGCATGTTCAGCGGTGCGCTGATCAGCGCGGCGGTGGCGTGTGAGTTGCCTGGGCCGGGCACTATCTACATCGGCCAGCAGATGAGTTTTCAGAAGCCAGTGAAAATCGGCGACACCCTGACCGTGCGCCTGGAAATCCTGGAGAAACTGCCGAAGTTCCGCGTACGTATCGCCACCCGTGTGTTCAACCAGCGCGACGAGCTGGTGGTGGACGGCGAAGCCGAGATCCTCGCCCCGCGCAAGCAGCAGACCGTGACGTTGCCGACGTTGCCGGCGATTACTGTCGGTTGATCCACTGAAACGAACAGCCCCAGCGGACTGGATGAAGCAACACATCCTCTGTGGCGAGGGAGCTTGCTCCCGCTCGGCGGCGAAGCCGTCGTAAAAAAAGCGCCCGCGTTTGATCAGATCTAACGTGGGCGCCTTTCTTGGGGGCGCTTCGCGCCCCAGCGGGAGCAAGCTCCCTCGCCACAGGGAACGCAGCGCGGCGGTTATTGCGGGTCTTCCCGCACCTGCACGCTCGCCGTCATCCCGGCGCTCAGGTTCACGCCCTCAGGCACCTTGTCCAGCTTGATCCGCACCGGGATCCGCTGGGCCAGGCGCACCCAGTTGAAGGTCGGCTCCACCTCCGCCAGCAACTGCGCATCGGGATTGGTGTTGCGGTCGGTAATGCCACGACTGATGCTTTCGACATGCCCCTCCAGCGCATGGCCGGCACTCATCAGCCAGACCTTGACCGGATCGCCCACACGAATCCTGGGCAACTTGGTCTCTTCGAAATAGGCCTGCACATAAAATGTCGAGTCGTCGATCAGCGCCATGACCGGCTGCCCGGCATTCACATAGTTGCCTTCGGCCAGGCGCAGGTTGGTGATGTGGCCGCTGCGGGGGGCCAGGACCTGGCTGCGGGCCAGGTTGAGTTCGGCGACCTTGGCCTCGGCCTGGGCTTCGCGCAATTCGCCCCGGGCGATGCCCGCGTTGATCTGGGCGTTTTCCCGCAGTTCGGCACTGATGGCCTGGGGGCCCAAGGCGGCGCGGCGACTGGCTTCGTGTTCACGCAGACTCAACTGCTGCTGGCGTGTCTGGACCACGGCCCGGGCCTTCTCCAATGCCGCCTCGAAACGCTCGCGATCAATGCTCAACAGCAGGTCGCCAGCCTTGACCTGCTGGTTATCCACCGCCTTGAGCTCGCGCACCCACCCCGACACATCGGGGGCAATCACCACCACATCGGCGCGGATCCGCGCATCGCGGGTCCAGGGCGTGAGCATGTAGTACTGCCACAGGTGAAAGCCGGCGAAGATCGCCACGGCCACCATGCACAGCGTGACGGCAACACGTACGGATGTACGCATGTTCAACTCCTATAGCGGCCCGAGGACCACGGTAATAACAGTCAGGACACAGACATACAGGGCACAGTCGAACAAGGCTTCATGCCAGATCCAGCGCCCGGCCGGCACCAGGCTGAGCAACAGGCGCAACGCACCCGTCACCAGCAAGGCCAGCACCACATAAATCAGGAACGGGCTGAGCAACACCCCGCCGATCGACCACTCACGCAAGCCCATGGCTGTGCTCCCGTCGTTCAGGTTCGTGCTGGCGGCACCAGGCGCGCCAGCTGTTTTGCAATTGCACCACCGCGCCTTGGGCCAGCTTCAGTGCGTCACCGGGCGGCTGGGCAGCCAGCACGCTCAGGAACTCGGCGCTCGCCGGGGCCAGCGCATCGGCCTGGTCACCGGCCGGGCCGCGTTCGAGTACCTGCTCCAGCGCTTCGAAATAACGGCGCTGCGCCCGGGTATCGGGCTCTTGGGCGACGGCCAGGCTCAGGCGCAAATGCAGCAACTCATCGCCAATGTCCAAGCCAAGCAAACCATCATCCCAACGGGTGCGCGCCTGCACCGGCAATTCAGGGTAATGCCGCGCCAGCTGCAACAGCCGGTCGGCCATGCGCCCACCGAACCAGCTCTCGGCGCCACGCAGGCTGCGATGGGTCAGGCGCACCAGATCGTGGAGCGTCGCCGCCAGCAGGCGGCGGCTGTGCCAGGCCGGGTTGCGCAAAATCAGCAGATTGAAAGCCAGCACCGCCGCACCCACACCGATCATCATCGCCTGGGCGTTGTTGAAGAACGCCGCGACGTCGTATTTCATCGCATTGAGCGGCGAAATCAGCACCACGAAATGCAGGCAGAACGACGTCGCCGTGGCGAAGATCTGCGGCTTGGCCATGCCCAATGCGCCGAAAAACAACGGCACGCCCATGGCCATGCACAGCATTGCGAAACTGCTCCATTGCGGAAGTATGAGCTCGCCGATCACGAACGCCGTGGGCACGGCCAACAGGATACCCCGCAGAAAACTCATGCCGATCTGCGCGCCGTTTTCGCGACTGGCGAACAGGCTGCACACCACGCACGTCAGCAGCATCGCACCCGATGCGGCGGGCCAGGCGGTCGCCAGCCAGAAACAGGCAACGACCAGGAACGCCAGGGCGCTGCGAGCGCCGAAGACCATGGCCAAGGACAAGTCGCGATGGGGCGCCAGGGTGCGAGGTGGATCCGCCGCTTCCCTACCCTCCTGCACTGCCGTCAAGGCGGCGCAGGCGGCCAGGGCGGTATCGAGCAACAAGGCGAAGCGGGCCAGGCAGTAACTTTGCGCCGCGCTGAACTGCGGGTCGTGGGACGCATCCCACACCCGGGGACGCAAGGCTTGGAGGGTCGCACTGTCGGCGTCGAGGGCTTGCTGCACCTCGTTCATCCATGGCTGGAGCGCCACGGTTTCCTCGGGGTCGAGCTGCTTCCACTGCCGCCGCACCGAGCGTGAAAGGCGCAACAGCATCAGTAACTTCTGGCTCAAGCCGCTGATGGCCCGGGCGCGCTGCCGGCCACGGCTGCCTTCGAACCAGGCATGTTCACGCTGGGCATCCACCGCGACAATCCTGCCCAGGATTTCCAGCAACCCTTTGCGGGCCTGGGCATCGCCGGCCAGGGTCGCACGGGCGGCCTGCATGCCGCTTTGCCACGCCGCCAGGGCCTGACCGGCCAATTGCCGCTCGACCCGCAACGGCCAGAGCAAGGCGCTGGCCGCCGTGGCGCAGACGATGCCCAGGCTGATCTCGGTGCAGCGCGCCACCGCCTGGTCGAACACGCCCAGCGGATGGGAAAGGGCCGGCAAGGCAATGATCGCCACCGTGTAACCGGCCAACACGAATGAGTACGACCAGGCACTGCGCAGCAGCGTCGAGCAGGCCGTGCACAGGCCCAACCAGAGTGCCAACGCCAGCAGGAATAACCACGGTGCCTGGGCGAACAGGCCCATGAACACCACCGACATGACGGTGCCCACCAATGTGCCGAGCAATCGCGCCAAGCCCTTCTGCACCACCATCCCGGACAAGGGCTGGGCGACGATGAACGCGGTCATCAGCGCCCACGACGGCTGCTCCAGCCCCAAGCGCAAGGCCAGCCACAACGCCAACCCACCGCCGAGCACAGTCTTGATGGCGAACTGCAAGGCGAGGCGGTCGGGGGCGAACAAGGCCTGGATAGTAATGGGCACGCGGAAAACTCTTTGGGAGACGCCAGTAACAATAGATGCAATGCGGGGGATAGGCGATGCAATTATTAGCTAGCTATCTATTAGAGTCCAGAGCTGTTTGTCGACTCGCATGCAAAGGCTTTCGTGGCGAGGGAGCTTGCTCCCGCTGGGCTGCGCAGCAGCCCCCAAAAACAGGGTCGCTGCGCAACCCAGCGGGAGCAAGCTCCCTCGCCACAAGAGTGCTCACCTTCACCCAGAGTCGTTCCCCACAAAAAAACGCCAGGCAGGCTGGCGTTTTTTTGGATCAGGACGCGTTGTTTAGCTCGCGCGCGCCTGGTTACGCAGCGCCTTGACCTGGTCATGGTTGCGTTGCACGCCGTGGTACTGACGCTCCACAAGGTCACGAATGCCCACCAGGTTGTGTTTGTTGATCTTCTCGATGGCTTCCTTGTACGCCTTCAGCGCGTGGTCTTCGCCGCGCTCGGCTTCATTCAACACGGCTTCTTCATCCTTGCCGGTGAACATGGATTTTACATCTACCCAACGGCGGTGCAGATCACCGGCGACGCTGGTGGAAGTTTCCGGATCGCCGCCCAAGGAACGAACCGCTGCTTGCAGCTCAGCCGCGGCGGTTGCGCAATCTGCGGCGCGCTTGACAAACAGAGCCTTGAGTTCGGGGTGCTTGATGTCTTCAGCGCAGGTCTTGAAGCCTTCCTGGCCATCCTTGCTGGTCTCGATCAGGTCGTTCAAGACAGAGATGGATTCTTTGTTGATGTCAGTCATTTTTCAGTTCCTTTGCTGGTGAATAAAAAACCTGCAAGGGATATTGCATCGGCCATGCCAGCCATCGATTTTAATAAAACAAATTTAAAATCAATAAGTTAATAACAAACAGGAAATCTGTATCCGCGCGATTTGCATGATCTGTCATTTGGCCTGCATGCAGAATGCCTGTATTTTCGAGGCAGGTTTGAATCAAGACAATTGCCATGAATCCGGAAAAGCTCGAATTGCTCGTCACGCGCCAAATGCCCTTCGGAAAATACAAGGGCCGAATCCTCGCCGACCTGCCGGGTCAATACCTGAACTGGTTCGCTCGCGAGGGTTTCCCCAAGGGAGAGCTGGGCGGTTTGCTGGCCTTAATGCAGGAAATCGACCACAACGGCTTGTCCGACCTGCTGGACCCATTGCGCGCCAAACATGGCCTGCCCAAACCTCGCCATTGACTGACTGAGACCGCCATGCCCGAGAACACGCTGCGCGCCCATGATGAAGTTTTCTGGCGAACCTTCGTCGACCGCTACGACATCGACCCCGCCGGGCCGCTCAATCTGGAAAACGGCTACTTCGGGCGCATGTCCCGCACCGTGGTGGAGGAGTACCAGCGCAACATCGAATTCATCAACCGTGGCAATTCGGTGTACGTGCGCCAGCATTTCGACCTGGAACACGGCGAAGCCATTCGGCGGCAGGTGGCCCGGCTGATCCACGCGTCCCCCCAGAGCGTGGCCTTGGCTGGCAGCGCCGTGGATGCCCTGCAAACGTTGATTCGCAACTACAACGGCCTCAAGCCGGGCGATCAGGTGCTGATCTGCGATGTGGAGTACGCCTCGGTCAAAAGCGCCATGCGCTGGCTGGCCCGCCAGCGTGGCGTGGAGGTGATCGAAATTGTCCACCAGCACCCCGCCAGCTTCGAAAGCCTGGTGGGCACTTATCGCGAAGCGTTCATTCGCTACCCGCGCCTCAAGTTGATGGCGCTGACCTACGTCAACCACCTCACCGGTTTGGTGATGCCGGTCCAGGCCATTGCCGAGAGCGCCCGGGAGTTTGCCGTCGATATCATCCTCGACGGTGCCCATGCCCTGGGCCAGATCGATTTCGACCTGAAGAAGCTCGGGATCGAATTCGCCGGATTCAACCTGCAGAAGTGGATCGGCGGCCCGCTCTCCCAAGGCTTCCTGTACATCGCCCCACAGCGGTTGGCCGACATCGATCCGGACATGGACGAAAACAGCTACCCCGCCACCGACGTCCGCTCCCGCACGCCCCACAGCACGCCGAACATCCCGGCCTTGCTCACCCTGCCCCTGGTCTTCGAAGAACATCGGGCCCTGGGGGGTGCCTTGGCCAAGGGCGCGCGCCTCTGTTACCTGCGTGACTTGTGGGTGGACGCCGTGCGCGATGTACCGGGCATCGAAGTCATGACCCCGGATGACCGGCGCCTCTATTGCGGCATCACGGCGATGCGCTTCACCGCCCACACCGATCAACAGGCGATGGCTGATCGATTGCTCAATGAGCATGGGATCTTCACGGTGGTGCGCCAGACCAGCACCGGACCGTGCATCCGCATTACTCCGGGGTTGATTACCTTGGCGAGTGATATCGAGCGGTTGACTGCGGCGCTGCTGACCCTGAGCCAGACATAGTTGTGGTGAGGGGATTTATCCCCGTTGGGCTGCGTAGCAGCCCCAAAAACAAGGGGGCCGCTACGCGACCCAGCGGGGATAAATCCCCTCGCCACAAGGGCAGAGTTCAGGGCCAAACCCCGGGCAAAAAAAAAACGGTGCGCCGACCAAGCGCACCGTAAAACCGTAGAGCACCCAACGAGGTTCGGTAAAAAATCAGTCCAGCAGCGCCAAGGCCTCGGCGGTGCATTCCTGAATGCGGGCCCAATCGCCGTTCTTGATCCACTCCGGATCGAGCATCCAGCTACCGCCCACGCACATCACGTTTTTCAACGCCATGTAGCTTTTGATATTGGCCGGGCTCACGCCGCCGGTCGGGCAGAATTTCACTTCGCCGAACGGGCCGCCCAAGGCCTTGATGGCCGCGACGCCGCCGCTGACTTCGGCCGGGAACAGTTTGAAGCGGCGATAGCCCAGGCCGTAGCCTTCCATGATTCCCGAGGCATTGCTGATGCCGGGTAGCAACGGGATCGGGCTGTAGACGCTGGCTTCGAGCAGATCACGGGTAATGCCCGGGGTGACGATAAACTGCGAACCGGCAGCCTCGGCGGCGGCCAGCATGTGGCGGTCGAGCACCGTGCCGGCGCCGGTCACCAGTTCCGGACGCTGCTCGCGCAGCACCTGGATGGCCTTGAGGCCGAATTGGGAACGCAGCGTCACTTCCAGCGCCGTCCGGCCGCCGGCGGCCAGGGCCTCGGCCAGCGGCAGGATGTCCTGTTCACGGGCGATGGTGATCACCGGCAGGATCCGCGCCTTGGCGCAGAGGCTGTCGATCAGGGCAACTTTGTCCGCCATGGAAACGGTCGGGGATGGGTTTGTCAAAGCGGCTGATCCTTGGTGCATGGGCACCAGTAAATCTCTAACGTAGGGTGCAGAAACGCGCGGATCGGCATTTCGGCGACGTCGTCACCCGCCACCGCAGCGTTCAATGTGGTCAACTTCGATTGGCCGGAAATCGACAGCACTTTGTGTTGCGCCGAGGCCAGCAAGGCACGGCTCATGGTCAGGCGCTGGTGCGGCACGGTCGGCGCCAGCATCGGCCAGCAGCGGCGTGCGCCATTGGTGTCCAGGGCCTGGGCCAGGTTCGGACTGTCGGGGAACAGCGAGGCGGTATGCCCGTCATCGCCCATGCCCAGTACCAACACGTCGATAGGCGGCAGCTCGGCCAGCAAACGGTCCGCCTGTTCGGCCGCCGCTTCCAGGTTGGCGCTGGCGCTGTAGAGGCTCAGGAACTGGGCCTTGGCCGCCGCGCCTTGCAACAGGTAACGCTTGAGCAGGCCGGCGTTGCTGTCGGCGTGTTCAACCGGTACCCAGCGCTCGTCGGCCAGGCTGACCACCACTTTGGACCAGTCCAGCGCCTGCTTGGCCAGGTGCTGGAAAAACGCCACCGGGCTGCGGCCACCGGAGACCACCAGGGTCGCCGCACCGCGCGCGTCGATTGCGTCGCGCAACTGCTCGGCCACCTTCAGCGCCAGGCCTTCGGCCAGCAGCACCGGATTCTTGAATGCATGGGCGCTGACGCCCTGCGGCAGTTTCACATCAGATATCGCCATACCACGACCTCCCATCCCGCGTGATCAGTGCAATGGAGCTCATCGGTCCCCACGACCCGGCCGCATACGGCTTGGGCGCATCGCCGGACTTCTTCCACCCGGCGATCAACTGGTCACACCACGTCCACGCGGCTTCAATTTCATCTTTACGGACAAACAGGTTCTGATTGCCGTTCATGACTTCCAGCAACAACCGCTCGTAGGCATCGGGGATACGTGCGCTGCGATAGGTGTCGGAGAAGTTGAGTTGCAGCGGACCACTGCGCAATTGCATGCCCTTGTCCAGGCCCTGCTCCTTGGTCATCACCCGCAAGGAAATCCCTTCGTCCGGTTGCAGGCGGATGATCAGCTTGTTGCTGATCTGCAAGCGCTGCTCGGGGGCGAAGATGTAGTGGGACGGTTCCTTGAAGTGAATGACGATCTGCGACAGCTTCTGCGGCATGCGCTTGCCGGTACGCAGGTAAAACGGCACCCCAGCCCAACGCCAGTTGCGGATGTCGGCGCGCAGGGCGACGAACGTCTCGGTGTCGCTCTGGGTGTTGGAATTGGGTTCTTCGAGGTAGCCAGGCACCGCCTTGCCTTCGCTGTGGCCGGCGATGTACTGGCCGCGCACCACCTGGGTGGTCAGGCCTTCCGGGCTGATCGGGGCCAAGGCCTTGAGCACCTTGACCTTCTCGTCGCGGATGCTGTCGGCGGACAAGTCGGCCGGAGGATCCATGGCGATCAGGCACAACAGCTGTAGCAGGTGATTCTGGATCATGTCCCGCAGTTGGCCGGCCTTGTCGAAATAGCCCCAGCGACCCTCGATACCGACCTTCTCGGCCACGGTGATCTCCACGTGGGAGATGTAGTTCTGGTTCCACTGGGTCTCGAACAGGCTGTTGGCGAACCGCAACGCGATCAGGTTCTGGACCGTCTCTTTGCCCAGGTAATGGTCGATGCGATAGGTACGGTTTTCCGGGAAGAACTGCGCCACGGCGTCGTTGACCTTGCGCGACGACTCCAGGTCCGAACCAATCGGTTTTTCCAGGACGACGCGGGTGTTTTCGCTCAAGCCGACCTTCGCCAGGTGCTCGCAGATCGCCCCATACACCGCCGCCGGGGTGGCGAAATAGGCAATGACCTGCTGGGCCGAACCGGCCGCTTCGGCCAGGGCTACGTAATCGTCGGCCTTGAGGAAATCCACGTGCAGATAGGTCAAACGTGCCAGGAAGCGCTCGAGCACGGCTTCGTCCACGTCTTTTTCCCCCACGTAGCGACGCAGCTCGGCGGCAATGAATGCCAGGTGCTGCTGCTCGCCGCCGGGTTCACGGGCCAGCGCAATGATCCGCGTGTCCTCGTGCAACAGTTGAGCGCCATCGAGTTGATACAGGGCAGGAAAGAGCTTGCGCAGGGCCAGATCGCCCAACGCGCCGAACAAGGCAAAGGTGCACGGTTCAACCGTAATCGAAGGCATGATGTTTGTTCTTTTATCAAGTTAAACTACAAATACCTTTTTTCAAGGTATCACTCAAGGAAAAATGTAGTAATAACCACAACATTTTTCGAAAATACTGATTCCGAGTGGTGGTCCGCCGGAGCCATCAGTAGGATAGGCCACCGCAAAGGGTCGTATCAAAGACCCGTCTTCCTAGGAATCTTGTATGGACCGCGTGCGAAATCTACTGGAACAGATCCAGAGTCGCCTTGAAGACCTGAACAAGGCCGAACGCAAGGTGGCCGAGATCATCCTGCTCAACCCGCAGCAGGCCACCCGCTTCAGCATCGCCGCCCTCGCCCAGGCGGCTTCGGTCAGCGAACCGACCGTCAACCGCTTCTGCCGCTCGTTCGGCGTCAGCGGCTACCCGGAACTCAAGCTGCAATTGGCCCAGAGCCTGGCCAGCGGCGCCGCTTATGTCAGCCGCGCAGTGGAAGCCGACGACAACCCTGAAGCCTATACCCGCAAGATCTTTGGCAGCGCCATTGCCTCATTGGACAGCGCCTGCCAGGCCCTTGATCCCAATTTAATCAGCCGCGCCGTGGACCTGCTGATCCAGGCCCGGCAGATCCACTTCTTCGGCCTCGGCGCCTCCGCCCCGGTGGCCCTGGATGCCCAGCACAAGTTCTTTCGCTTCAACCTGGCGGTGACCGCCCACGCCGACGTGCTGATGCAGCGCATGATCGCGTCGGTGGCCCATACCGGCGAACTGTTCGTGATCAATTCCTACACCGGCCGCACCCGCGAATTGGTGGAAGTGGCACGCATCGCCCGGGAAAACGGCGCCTCGGTGCTGGGCCTGACCGCCGAAGGTTCGCCGCTGGCCAAGGCCAGTACCCTGAGCCTGAACATCCCCCTGCCCGAGGACACTGACATCTATATGCCGATGACCTCGCGAATCATCCAGCTCACCGTGCTGGACGTGCTCGCCACCGGCATGACCCTGCGCCGTGGCGTGGACTTCCAGCCGCACCTGCGCAAGATCAAGGAAAGCCTGAATGCCAGCCGGTATCCGGTGGGGGATGAGTTCAACTGATTCGGTCCAGGATCTCTAGCGTCTGGTAGTCCGTCATCGCGAGCAAGCTCGCTCCCACAGGGGGTTTGTGAACACCAAAGATCCAATGTGGGAGCGAGCTTGCTCGCGAAGGGGCCAGCCGCCACACCGGAGATCCTGAGCTAAGCCCCCACCCACGCCTGCAAACTCAAGTGCGCCCGCTCCCCCGGCGCCAGGCACAGGCTGTCGGTGCCGCCACTGGCCGCTTCGACACAGACAAACTCACTGACCTCATCCCAACTCACGCCCAGCAACGGCCGGGTGCCAGGATGCCAGACCACGGTGTCGGCGCTGTCACCGGTGTCGATGCACAATTCGCGCTGCCAGGCGTGATCCTTGAGCTGCAATTCGCCTTCATGCTGGAACACCCGCTGACAACCGCCCTCGACCCGTAACTCGCCTTCCTGCTGGCAAGCTTCGCGGCTCAACTGGTCATAACCCTGGGCGCCTTCGAGCCCAGACAGCGCTACCTCACCGACATCACCGATACGCCAGTAAGCGTGCAAAGCCTGGCTCAACTGGCACGGCAGGCTGTCCTGGTGCTCGGTGCTCAAGCGCAGCTCCATGCGTTCACCCAGGTCGGCATGCAGGTCCACTTGCCAGTCGCACAACTGCAGTTGCCAGTGCAAATGCACGCCCCCTTCATCACTGCGGCTGTCTAGCAGTTTCCAATCGATCAACCGTGCCCAACCGTGGGACGGCCAGGCGTTTTCGCTGGGATGACGGCCATACCACGGCCAGCACACCGGCACCCCGCCGCGTATCGCCCCGACTTGCGGCCACTTGGCCGCGCACCACAACCAGGGCTTCTGGCCGCGCGGCTGGAAGTGCAGCAACTGCGCGCCCTGGCGACTGAACACCGCCTGGCACAACGGGTGATCGATCACCAACACATCGCGCTGCCGATAGCGCTCCCACGCGAATACCGGGCGCTCGCGCAAGGATCTGAAAAAGCGTTGTAGCGGATGCTCATGCATGGGCCGCGGTCCTGGGAATCATTGAATTGCTCATCTGTTTGCAACGCGTTCTTTTGTGGCGAGGGAGCTTGCTCCCGCTCGGCTGCGAAGCAGTCGCAAACGAGGCGAATGCGGTCTGGCGCAAACACCGCAGTGAATGGCTCTAGGGTCGCTTCGCAACCCAGCGGGAGCAAGCTCCCTCGCCACAGGTTCTGCGCTCCGCAAAAAAAAGCGGACAGCCTTGGCCGTCCGCAAATATGCGCACATAGAGAGGAGCTTATCGCAACAGCGTTAGAACACCGACTGAATTTTCAGGCCGGCCACCAGCGCGTTGTCGACTTCATCCACACCACCTGGGTGAGTGATGTACTGCAGGTTCGGACGCACGGTCAGCCAGTTGGTGACGTGGAAACCGTAGTTGATCTCGTAGTTGTATTCAGTGCTACGCAGTGGCGCGAACAGCGGATCGTCGTAGTCGGTGACGCCATTGGCGGCGTTGACCAGTTCGGAGTTTTTCTTCACGTCTTCGTTGACATGGATACGCGAGAAACCGATGCCGACATCGTCTTTTGGACGAGCATCGAACGGCCCCTTGTACACGAACATCAACGACTGGTAGTTGTCGACGACGTTGGTTTCCTTGTCATGGAAAGTAGCGTTGGCGGCGATGTTCAGGCCGCGCGAAGCATCACCGTTGTGGCTGGTGAGCTGTTGTTGCACGACGAGCCAGTAGCCGTCCTTGCTGCTGTGGCTGCGATAGGCGTTGCCGGTGGTCGCGGCGTCGTTGCCATCCTCGTCTTCACGGACGTCATCGGCCTTGGCTGTACTTTTGTAGTAACCAACACGGTATTCACCCGGCAGGTTATTGATCTTCGGCGACCAGACCAACTCGACCGGAATGAGGGTACCCTTGGTACCGCTGCCGCTGAGTTTGTAGCGGTTGTTGTTTTCCAGCTGCGAAGGGTTCTGGTTGTAGGCGCCGATTTGCGCATAGAGCTCAGGCGTGAGGTTGTATTTGACGCGAATCGCCGCCTGCATGATCGGCCAGTTGTACCAGATGCCGGTCGCCCAGTTACCCGCTTGTGAACCGCAGAACGCCAGGTTCTGGAATTCGCACGGGAAGGTGTTGAAGTCTTCGCCCTCACCGAAATAACCGGCTTTGACATCCAGTTTGCTGTCGAAGTATTTCTGCTTGATCCACAACTGGGTCAGACGCGTGGTTTGCCCACGGCCCCAGACTTCCTGGGAAGAACTGAGGGTACCGGCGCGTGGATCACCGATGCGGTCGTTGGAGATGTTGCGACCGTCACGTCGGGTGAACTGGATCTTGGCTTCCGTATCACCCCAGCCTGCCAGTTTTTCCAGGTCGAGCGCGACGCCCAGGCCAAACTGCTGGGACCAGCGCGCGGTCTTGTCATCGTTGTAGCCGCCGTGGAGGTTGGCACCCATCTCACCGACGAAATCCGCCTTGATATCGATACCTTGCTCGATCAGCTTGGTCCGTTCACCGCCCCAGTCGCCCGTCATCCACTGCGAATCGGCGCTGAACGCGTCGGCTGCGTGTGCGCTACCGGCCAGCATCATCGCCGCAACGGCTGACAACTGGCAGATACGCTGGGCGTTTTTTTGCTTTTTCATCCCTACATCCTCGTCTTTATTTATTGTTATTAACTGTTTTTATCTAACGCGGTTTACAACGATTGCGATGGATGGTCCCCCACTCACCGCATACTCCTTTTTCTGTGGGAGCGAGCTTGCTCGCGATAGCGGTGTGTCATTCACCTCGGCAGCAACTGATGTACCGTCATCGCGAGCAAGCTCGCTCCCACACAGGCCTCTCACCGGCCTTTGAACTGCGCTACGTTGGCACTTCGGGCATCGGTTTGCGGCTGGCCGGCCACGCCCAGGCGCTCGCCGGACTGGGCGTCGAACAGCAGCACTTTCGACGGATCGAATTGCAGCGTCAGGGTTTCCCCCGGCTGCGGTGCCACGTCCGGCGCCAGGCGGCAGCAGACCTTGGTGTCGTTGAGGTTGACGAATACCAGGGTGTCCGGCCCGGTAGGCTCGGTGACCTGGACTTCGGCGCGAATGGTCGGCAAACCATTGGGCTCGCTGCCGGCCAACGCGATCTGTTCCGGACGCATGCCAAGAATCACTTCGCGGTCTTCCAGGCCGGCGTCCTGCATGCCCAGCGGCAGCTCGCAACGGGCCTGGCCGCTGTCGAGCAGTGCCAGCAGGCGACCGTCCTTGCGTTGCAGGCGCAGCGGGATGAAGTTCATCGGCGGCGAACCGATGAAGCTCGCCACGAACAGGTTGGCCGGGTTGGTGTAGATGTCTTTCGGCGTGCCGAACTGCTGGATGATCCCGTCCTTCATCACCGCCACTTTGTCCCCCAGGGTCATGGCTTCGATCGGGTCGTGGGTGACGTAGACCGTGGTGGTCTTCAGGCGCTGGTGCATCAGCTTCATTTCGGTGCGCATCTCGACCCGCAGCTTGGCGTCGAGGTTGGACAGCGGTTCGTCGAACAGGTAGATCTTCGGCCGCCGCGCCAGGGCCCGGCCCATGGCCACGCGCTGTTGCTGGCCGCCGGAAAGCTGGCCAGGCTTGCGATTGAGCAAGTGCTCGATCTGCAGCAGCTTGGCCACGCGGTTGACTTCTTCGTCGATGTCCGACTGTTTCATCTTGCGGATTTTCAGGCCGAACTCGATGTTCTCGCGCACGCTCATGGTCGGGTACAGCGCGTAGGACTGGAACACCATGGCGATGTCGCGATCCTTCGGGCTCATGCCGCTGACATCCTGGTCACCGATCATGATGGCGCCGCCGGTGATGGTCTCCAGGCCGGCGATGCAGTTCATCAGCGTCGACTTGCCGCAGCCCGACGGGCCGACGAGGATCAGGAACTCACCGTCCTTGATCGACAACTCGATGTTCTTCAGGGTATCCGGCAGGCCGGCACCATAGGTCTTGTTTACATTGCGAAGTTCAAGCGTTGCCATGATTACCCCTTGACTGCGCCGGCCGTCAGGCCGCGCACGAAATACTTGCCTGCCACCACATAGACCAGCAGGGTCGGCAGCCCGGCGATCATCGCCGCCGCCATGTCCACGTTGTATTCCTTGGCCCCGGTACTGGTGTTGACCAGGTTGTTCAGCGCCACGGTGATGGGTTGCGAATCACCGCTGGAGAACACCACGCCGAACAGGAAGTCGTTCCAGATCTGCGTGAACTGCCAGATCAGGCAAACCATGCTGATCGGGGTCTACATTGGCAGGATGATCCGCCGGAAAATGGGGAAGAAACCCGCACCGTCCAGTCGCGCCGCCTTCACCAGCGCATCGGGAATGCTGACGTAGTAGTTGCGGAAGCACAGCGTGGTGAATGCCAGGCCGTAGACCACGTGCACGAACACCAACCCGGTGGTGGTGCTGGCCAGGCCCATCTTGCCAAGGGTGAACGAGGCCGGCAGCAGGACGGTCTGGAACGGCAGGAAGCAGCCGAACAGCAACAGGCCGAAGAACAGCTGCGAACCGCGGAAGCGCCACATCGACAACACGTAGCCATTCAAGGCACCGATGGCGGTAGAGATCAGCACCGCCGGGACGGTGATCTTGATCGAGTTCCAGAAGTAGCCGTCGACCGTGGCCCAGGCCTTGACCCAACCGATGCCGCTGACCACGGTCGGCCAGCTCAGCAGGTTGCCGGTGCTGATGTCTTCCGGCGTCTTGAAGCTGGTCAACAGCATGACCACCAACGGCACCAGGTAAAGCAGTACGGCGAGGATCAGCACCGCGTAGATCGCGATGCGACTCAGGCTGATGGAGGGTTTGGCAGCGAGACTAGTCATGACGCTTGGTCCTCAGCTCGGAGTACAGGTAAGGCACGATGATCGCGAGGATCGCACCGAGCATCAGGATTGCACTGGCCGCGCCCATGCCCATCTGGCCGCGACTGAAGGTGAACGAATACATGAACATGGCAGGCAGGTCGGAGGAATAACCCGGGCCACCGGCTGTCATCGCCGCCACCAGGTCGAAGCTCTTGATCGCGATGTGTGCCAGGATCATCACGGCGCTGAAGAACACCGGGCGCAGGCTCGGCAGCACCACTTTCCAATAGATGCGCGGCATGCTCGCGCCATCGATCTGGGCGGCACGGATGATCGATTGGTCGACACCCCGCAGGCCGGCCAGGAACATCGCCATGATGAAACCCGACGCTTGCCACACCGCCGCGATCACCAGGCAATACACCACGCGGTCCGGGGCGATCAGCCAATCCAGGCGGAAGCCTTCCCAGCCCCAGTCACGCAACAATTTGTCCAGGCCCATGCCCGGGTTGAGCAGCCATTTCCAGGCCGTACCGGTGACGATCATCGACAGCGCCATCGGGTACAGGTAAATGGTGCGGATGAAACCTTCGCGACGAATGCGCTGGTCCAGGAACACGGCCAGCAGCACGCCGATCACCAGGGTGATGCCAATGAACAGGCCGCCGAACAGCGCCAGGTTCTTGCTCGCCACCCACCAGCGGTCGTTGTCCATCAGCCGCGCATACTGCGCCAGGCCTGCCCATTTGTAGTTCGGCAGGAACGTCGAAGTGGTGAACGACAGGACGAACGTCCACAAGATATAGCCATAGAAGCCCACCAGAACGATGAACATGCTCGGCGCCAGCACCAGTTTCGGGAGCCAGCGCTGCAATGCATCGAACGGCGAGGCCTTGCTGAACACAGCAACAGAACTCATGGGAAGATCCAAAACAAGGTTACAAGGGTATCCCTCTGTGGGAGCGAGCTTGCTGGCGATGACGGTGTGTCAGTGACTCATCTGCTACCTGACACTCCGCTATCGCGAGCAAGCTCGCTCCCACAAAGGGACCGCGGCGCTAATTACTTGGCTGACTGAACCGCTGCACCCAATTTCTTGGCAGCATCGGCCGGGTCGGCTTTCGGGTCGTTGATGTAGTTGGTCACCACATCGAAGAACGCACCCTGTACCGCCAGCGTGGTCGCCATGTTGTGCGCCATGCTCGGCTGCAAGCCGCCGGACTTGGCGTCCGTCAGGAAGTCCTTGGCCGCGGTCTGGGCGCAGGAGTCGAAACCGTACTTGGCCATGTCGCCCAGCATGTCGTTGCGCACCGGGATCGAGCCCTTGTTGATGCTGAAGACTTTCTGGAAGTTCTCACCCAGCACGACCTTGGCGATATCCTGCTGGCCCGCCGCAGTGCCTGCGTCCTTCTGCTTGAACACCGCCAGGGAGTCGATGTTGTAGGTGAAGGCCTTGTCGGTGCCCGGGAAGGCCACGCACTCGTAGTCCTTGCCGGCGACTTTCTTCGCGGCGGTCCACTCGCTCTTGGCCCAGTCACCCATGATCTGCATGCCGGCCTTGCCGTTGATGACCTTGGCTGCTTCGAGGTTCCAGTCCTGGCCCTTGCCGTCGGCGTCCATGTAGGTCGCGACTTTCTTCAGCTCGGTCAGCGCCTTGACCATTTCCGGACCGGTCAGGGCCTTGTTGTCCAGGTCGACGAGGGCCTTCTTGTAGCCCTCGGCACCCATGACCGAGAGCACCACGGCTTCGAACACGGTGCTGTCCTGCCAAGGCTGGCCGCCATGGGCGAGCGCAATGAAACCCGCCGCCTTGAGCTTGTCGCCAGCCGCGTAGAACTCTTCAAGGGTGGTCGGGTTCTTGGTGATGCCGGCTTTCTTGAAGACTTCCGGGTTGATCCACAGCCAGTTGACGCGGTGGATATTCACCGGCACGGCGACGTAGTCACCTTCGTACTTCACGGTATCGGAGACTTTCTTGTCGAGCAGGCTGTCCCACTTCTCGGCCTTGGCGACGTCCTCGAGGATGTCGGTGTCGAGCAGCCCGGTGGACGCCCACTCCTGGATGTCCGGGCCCTTGATCTGGGCGACACCCGGTGGGTTGCCGGCCACGGCACGGCTCTTGAGTACGGTCATGGCAGTGGAACCACCACCACCGGCGACAGCGCCGTCCTTCCAGGTAAAGCCGTCTTTTTCTACCTGGGCCTTGAGCACATCGACCGCGGCCTTTTCGCCACCCGACGTCCACCAGTGGACGACTTCCACGGAACCTTTGGATTCGGCGGCAAGGGCAGTGACGGGAAATGCTGCGACGGGAAGCAGGGAAGCAAGAGAAATGACAGTAGCGAGGCGAGAAATCGCATTCATCTAGAATTACCTTTCTTGTTGTTATGCATGCAAGTCTGGAGCTTGCGCTGCATGGATTCTAATCAGAGGGAATCCCTTCGCAGGTAACGAAGGGACGTGCAAATGTCACGACATGGTTACACAGGTGCAGGGCTGGATAACCGCGCCAGGGCTGACGCCATGCTCGGTGCCAGGGGCAGGCGTGGAATCAGGACTGCTTGCCAGGCGTGATACAGGTCCGGCTTGCCCGGCCAGATATCGGCGCTGGGGCGGTTCTGCGGATCGAGTTCGTGATGCCAACTGCCGTTGCAGCGATCGATGAAATGCTTGTCACAGAACTCCCAGAAACGCCGATACCAGGCTTCGTATTTCGCCTCGTCGGTGCGCTTGAGCAAGGCGCTGGCCGCGGCCGCCGCTTCGGCGTGGACCCAATGCAGGCGGGGGCGAACCACGGCGCGGTTGTCCCAGTCCAGGGTGTAGACAATGCCCGGCGCACCATCGACGTCCCAGCCGTGGCGGCAGTTCTGGTCGAAGAGTTTTTGCGCGTCCTGGGCCAGCCAACCCGGGGTCAGCATGCCAATCTGCACCCGCGCCGCTTCAAGGTGCAGCAACAACCGCGCCCATTCGAAGCCGTGGCCGGGCGTGGTGCCGTAGGGGCGAAAACCATCGGCGGGATTGTCCTGGTTGTAGTCGCGCAGTGGCTGCCAATGGCGATCGAAATGTTCCACCACCAAGTAGTCGTTGGCGGCGGCATGGTCATGGATCACCCGCTCGACGATACGCAGGGCGCGGGCCAGCCAACGCGGATCGTCGGTGGCATCGGCCAGGGCGAGAAAGGCTTCGGTGGCGTGCATGTTGCTGTTGGCGCCCCGATAGGCCTCTTCCTCGCGCCAGTCGCGGTTGAAGGATTCGCGCATGGCGCCCTCTTCTTCGCACCAGAAATGCGCGTCGATGATCCGCACCGCTTCGTCCAGCAACGCAGGGGCGCCGGGACGCTGGGCCACCACCGCGGAACTGGCTGCCAAGGCGACGAAGGCATGCAGGTAGGCGGCTTTGCCGGTGCTGTCCGCATCGGGTTGCGACGTGGCGAACCAGCCACCATGCTCGGCATCGCGCAAGGGGCCGTTGAGGGCCTGGATACCGTGGTCCACCAGCTCGGCGAAACCCGGCAAGCCCTGGATGTGGGCCATGGCGAAGCTGTGGGTCATGCGCGCGGTGTTCATGGTTTCGGCCCGGGCATCGGCCGGCAGGCGCCCAAGCTCATCCAGGTTGCCAAAGCCGTCCGGCAGCTTCGAGGCCTTGGCGAACGCCAGCAGCCGCACGCCTTCATCGGCGAGCCAACGCTGGTGGGCAGGGGCGTTCAGCCAACTGCTGAAGGCCGGTTGGAAGGTGTCCATCGGAGTACCTTTTTTGTTGTTTTGACGCAGGGAGTCTAAACAAGGGAGGGTGGGTGGCAGGTAACGAAAGGGGCGAGTTATGTCACCGAGTTGTGACATTCCTTGAGAGATGCGTTGAGGCGACTGGCGCCTTCGCGAGCAGGCTCGCTCCCACACTAGATCTTCGGCGTTCACAAAATCCCTGTGGGAGCGAGCCTGCTCGCGAAGAACGATAACGCGGTGTTGCTAATCCACACTACGAGGCAACTGCAACGTCACCCGCAACCCCCCTTCACGAAGGTTCTGCAGGCTCACCTCGCCGCCATGGCTGTGGGCAATGTTGCGGGCGATACCGAGGCCCAGGCCATAGCCCTGCTGTTGCCCGGCGAGACGGAAATGCGGCTCGAAAACTTGCTCCAGGCGCTGTTCCGGCACACCCGGCCCTTCGTCGTCGACGTGCAGGATGAACGCGGTTTCATCGTCATCGATGTGCAGGTGGGCGTTCTGTCCGTATTTCAAGGCGTTGTCGATCAGGTTACCGATGCAGCGCTTGAGGGCCAGCGGCTTGCCGGGATACGGCGCCAGCGCCCGGCCATCCTGGGTCACCCGGCCATTGCCGTTGGGCGCCAGGTACGGCTCGACCAGGCAATCGAGCACATGGTTGAGGTCCACCGGCTCGATGTTCTCGTGGATGTCGGTGTCCTTGACGCATTGCAGCGCGCCTTTGACCAGCAGCTCCAGTTCATCCAGGTCACGGCCGAACTTGGCTTGCAGGTTTTCGTCCTCCAGCAGCTCGACCCGCAGCCGCAATCGGGTGATCGGTGTGCGCAAGTCGTGGGAGATCGCGCTGAACAACTGGCTGCGCTCCGTCAGGTAACGGCTGATGCGTTCGCGCATGGCATTGAACGCCCGCCCCACTTCCACCACTTCGCTGCCGCCGCCCTCGGCCACCGGCTCCACCTCGGCACCCAGGGACATGTCCCGCGCGGCCCGGGCCAATCGCTTGAGGGGCCGGCTCTGCCAGTGCACCAGCAAGCCGATGAACAGCAACAACAGGCTGCTGGTGAGCACGATGAAACCAACCTGTTGCTTGGGCAGGTCTTGTTCTTCGAGGCTGGTGTAGGGTTCGGGCAGCAGCGAGGCGATGTACAGCCACTCACCCGGCGCCATCTGGATCTGCGTGACCAGCACCGGTGGATTTACCGGCTCCAGGGTCAGGGCATAGTGGGCCCACGCGCGAGGCAGTTCATCGAGCTTGAGCCCGGCATTGAAAATCCGCAGGTCGTCGGGGCTGACGAACGTCACCGAGATGTCGGCGTTATGACCCAAGGAGCGGCGCAGCACTTCATCCACGGCCGTGAGCACCGCCTGCTTGCGCGGCGTCACTGGCAGCACGTCCATGCCCAGGGGTTTGTCGTTGAGGGTGACGACGAACCGCGTGCCGCCCATGCTGCGCAACTGGTCCAGCACCAACGGCCGGTACGCCACGGGCAGCGCGCGCAAATAACTGACGCTGGCGGTCATCGCCTGGGCCAGGCTGCGGGCGCTGGTGACCAGGCCTTCGAGCTGAGTCGCGCGCAATTGCGAAACCCAGATCAGGCTGGACAGGGTCTGGGCGAACAGCACCACCAACAAGGTCAGCAGCAGCATCCGGCCCAGCAACGAGCGTGGCACCGGTACCCGCCGGGCGATTTTCTTGATCCCGTCAATGACCATTGCTGGCAACCACACTGGCCGCCAGCTGGTAACCGCTGCCCCGCACCGTACGAATCAGCCGCGGCGGCTTGTCGGTGTCACGCAGGCGCTGGCGCAGGCGGCTGACCGCCATGTCGACGATCCGGTCCAGGGGCATCAGCTCACGGCCACGCGTCGCGTTGCCAATGGTGTCGCGGTCGAGGATTTCCTGGGGATGGTCGAGAAACAACTTGAGCAAAGCGAAGTCGGCACCGGAGAGAATCACTTCTTCACCGTCGGTATGGAACAGCCGATGGCTGACCATGTCCAGCCGCCATTCATCGAAGGCCAGCACTTCGCCGCCGGCGCGTTCCTGGCCGAATTGCGCCCGGCGCAGCAGCGCCTTGATGCGCGCCTGCAGTTCACGCGGGCTGAAGGGTTTGCCCAGGTAATCATCGGCGCCCAGCTCAAGACCGATGACCCGGTCGGCCTCGTCGGAACTGGCGGTGAGCATGATGATCGGCACATGCGCCTGGCGTGGATGTTGGCGAACCCAGCGGCAAAGGCTGAAGCCGTCTTCATCGGGCAGCATGACATCGAGGATCACCAGGTCGCTCGGTGCATCGTGCACCGCCTGGCGAAACCCGGCGCCGTCGGGCGTGGTCCGCACGTGGAAACCCGCACGGCTGAGGTAGGTGTCCAGCAGCTCGCGAATCTCCTGGTCGTCGTCGACCAACAAAATCGATTTGTTTACTGAACTCACGGGCCTCGTCCTTGTTGTTTGGATGGGGGCGATTATGCCTGATGGACGGGTTCTACAAACACACTGCAAAACCTTGTGGGAGCGAGCTGGCTCGCGATAGCGGAGTGCCAGTCACCTTGATGTTGGCTGATAGGCCGCTATCGCGAGCAAGCTCGCTCCCACAGGGGGGGACATTTTCAAACTTCAAGCTGCGGCGGATTGCTCCAACGCCACGCCCGCGCCCATCAGGCCGGAGTATGGCGCGGTCACCAGCCAGACCGGAATGCCCTTGAAATAATCGCTCATGCAACCCTTGTCGGCGAAGCACTTGGCGAAACCGCTTTCGAGGAAGAAATCGGCAAAGCGCGGGACCACGCCACCGACGATGTAGACGCCGCCGCGTCCGCCCAGCGTCAACACATTGTTGCCCGCCACGCGCCCCAGCCAGCGACAGAACTGCTCCAATACTTCCAAAGCGATTGGGTCGCCAGCCAGGCCGGCCGCGGTGATGGATTCGGGGGTATCGAGCACTGGCACATGGCCGTCCACGGCGCAAATGGCCCGGTACACCCGAGGCAAACCGCTGCCGCTCAAAGCGGTTTCGGCGCTGACGTGGCCGATCTCGTTGTAGATGTGCTGCCACAACTGGGTTTCCCGCGGGCTGCTCATGGGCAGGTCGACATGGCCGCCCTCCCCCGGCAACGCGGCGAACCGGCCCTCACCCAGATCCAACAGCGTACCGACGCCCAGCCCGGTGCCCGGCCCGATCACCACCGCCGGGCGCATCGGCTCCGGGGTGCCTTCGCACACGACCCGGTATTCATCGGGACGCAAGCGAGTCATGCCCAGGGCCATGGCCGAGAAATCGTTGACCAGCAACAGCTTCTCCACCTGCAACCTTTCGCAGAACGCCAGGTTGCTCAAGCGCCAGTGATTGTTGGTAAAACGAAACTCATCGCCGCTCACCGGACCCGCCACCGACAGGCACACCGAACCGATGGCGCCCGGCTTCAGGCCCATGCCACTCAAGTAAACCTCGATGGCATCTTCCGGGCAGGCGTAATCCGCCGTGGCCAGCACCTGGATGTTTTCCAGGGTGTGATTTTTCCACAGCGCGAAGCGTGCGTTGGTCCCACCGATGTCACCGACCAAAGCCAGTTTCAATTAAGCGTCTCCAGGGCAGAAGTGAAGGCGCTGGCGCCCTGCTCCGCCGAGCTGAAGGCCATGCGCATGAAACCGAACAGCTCGCGACCAGTGCCTATGTTGTTGCCCAACAGGCCCTTGGCCGGCGTGCGCGCGGCAAATTCCTCGGCGTCCACCTTCAGTTCCAAGGTACCTTTGACGCCATCGACACGGATGATATCGCCCTCCTGCACCCGGGCCAACGCACCACCGACATAAGCTTCCGGGCTGACATGGATGGCCGCCGGGATTTTCCCCGATGCGCCGGACATGCGCCCGTCGGTCACCAGCGCCACTTTGAAGCCGCGATCCTGCAGCACACCGAGGAATGGCGTCATCTTGTGCAGCTCCGGCATGCCGTTGGAGCGCGGGCCCTGGAAGCGCATCACCGCGACAAAATCTTTTTCCAGCAGGCCGGCCTTGAAGGCGTCCGCCAGGTCCTGTTGGTCCTGGAAGACCCTGGCCGGGGCCTCGACCACCTGGTTTTCCAAGGCCCCGGCCGAGACTTTCATCACGCCGCGGCCGAGGTTGCCTTCCATCACCCGCACCCCGCCTTCTGGCGAGAAGGCGCGGGCCACCGGGCGCAGGATGGTTTCGTCGAGGCTTTCGAGCGGACCGTCGCGCCATACCAGTTCGCCGTCCTCGAGGAACGGCTCCTGGGTGTAGCGGCTCAGGCCGTGACCGAGCACGGTGTTGACGTTTTCGTGAAGCAAACCGGCTTCCAGCAACTCCCGGATCAGGAACGACATGCCGCCCGCCGCCTGGAAGTGGGTGATGTCGGCCGTGCCGTTCGGGTAGACGTGGCTCAGGGTCGGCACCACCTCGGAGAGGTCGGCCATGTCCTGCCAGGTCAGCTGGATACCCGCCGCCATGGCAATGGCCGGCATGTGCAGGGTGTGGTTGGTGGAACCGCCGGTGGCATGCAGCGCGACGATGGAGTTGACCAGCGAGCGCTCGTCAACGATTTCGCCGATGGGCATGAAATTGCCGCTCTGCTTGGTCAGGCGCGTCACCTGGAACGCCGCTTCACGGGTCAGGGCATCGCGCAGCGGCGTGTTCGGGTTGACGAACGAGGCGCCCGGCAAGTGCAGGCCCATCACTTCCATCAACAACTGGTTGGTGTTGGCGGTGCCGTAGAAGGTGCAGGTGCCGGGGCTGTGGTAGGACTTCATCTCCGATTCCCGCAGCTCTTCGCGGGCGGCCTTGCCTTCGGCGTAACGCTGGCGCACGTCGGCTTTTTCCTTGTTGGAAATGCCCGAGACCATCGGCCCGCCGGGCACGAAGATCGTCGGCAAGTGACCGAAGCGCAGCGCGCCCATCATCAGGCCCGGAACGATCTTGTCACAGATGCCGAGCATCAGTGCGCCGTCGAACATGTTGTGGGACAACGCCACCGCCGTGGACAGCGCGATCACTTCGCGGCTCGGCAGGCTCAGTTCCATCCCCGCCTCGCCCTGGGTCACGCCGTCGCACATCGCCGGCGTGCCACCGGCGAACTGGCCGACCGAGCCGATTTCGCGCAGGGCTTTCTTGATCTGTTCCGGGAAGGTTTCGTAGGGCTGGTGAGCCGAGAGCATGTCGTTATAGGACGACACGATGGCGATGTTGGCGGCGTTCATCATCCGCAGATGGTGCTTGTCTTCGGTGCCGCAACCGGCCACGCCATGAGCGAAGTTGGCGCATTGCAGCTTGCCACGCATCGGACCGTCGCTGGCGGCACCACGGATCAATGCAAGGTAAGCCTCACGCGTGGCGCGGCTGCGGGCGATAAGCCGTTCGGTGACCTCAAGAACGCGGGGATGCATGTGTAGAACTCCAGGCTAACGGATGTGGCGACCTGATTGTCTATGCTGGTCAAAAGCCCGCTGCACGCTGTGTGGAAGGCGAGGCGACAGCCGGTTTTTGACCATTCGGACCAGTTGATTCAGGTCACTCGTTGTAGATAAAACAAAATATTGCCACTAAAAAGGCTTGTTTTCTATTTTTATGCGAATAATCTTGTAATTCCAACAACAAATCGACGGCGGCGCAGTTAATGACTCTTCGAATCGCAATCAATGGTTTTGGCCGCATCGGCCGCAACGTCCTCCGTGCACTGTATACCCAAGGCTACCGTCGCGACCTGCAGATCGTCGCCATCAACGACCTGGGTGACAGTGCAATCAATGCCCATCTGCTCAAGTTCGACACCGTGCATGGCACCTTCGATGCCGACGTCCAGCACGATCACGAAAGCCTGACGGTCAATGGCGACCGCATCTCGGTCAGCGCCATCCGCAACCCGGCCGAACTGCCCTGGGCCGCCGAGAAAATCGACGTCGTGTTCGAATGCACCGGTCTGTTTACCGACCGTGCCAAGGCAGCCGCGCACATCAGCGCCGGCGCCCGCAAGGTGATCATCTCGGCCCCGGCCAAGGGCGCCGATGCCACCGTCGTGTATGGCGTGAACCATGACATCCTGCGCCAGTCCCACCAGATCATCTCCAACGCGTCGTGCACCACCAACTGCCTGGCCCCGGTGGCCCAGGTGCTGCACCGCGAGCTGGGCATCGAAAGCGGCCTGATGACCACTATCCATGCCTACACCAACGACCAGAACCTGACCGACGTCTACCACAGCGACCCGTACCGCGCCCGTTCGGCCACCCAGAACATGATCCCGAGCAAGACCGGCGCCGCCGAAGCGGTGGGCCTGGTGCTGCCGGAACTGGCAGGCAAGCTGACCGGCATGGCCGTGCGCGTACCGGTGATCAACGTCTCCCTGGTCGACCTCACCGTGCAGCTCAAGCGCGAAGCCTCGGCCGAAGAAGTCAACGAACTGCTGCGCCATGCCAGCCAGCATTCGAAGATCCTCGGCTACAACACCCTGCCGCTGGTCTCCAGCGATTTCAACCACAACCCGCTGTCGTCGATCTTCGACGCCAACCACACCAAGGCCAGCGGCAAGCTGCTCAAGGTGCTGGCCTGGTATGACAACGAATGGGGCTTCTCCAACCGCATGCTGGATAACTGCCTGGCGTTGTGTAACGCCGAGTAACTGCCACGGTAGTTCTTGAGCTTTTCTGTGGGCGCTTTTCTGTGGGAGCGAGCTTGCTCGCGAAAGCGGTGTATCAGCCAACATCAATGGCGACTGACACTCCGTCATCGCGAGCAAGCTCGCTCCCACAGGGTTACAACATCGATGAAATGAAGGCTTGACCCGTCACGCAGATGATAAGCATTATCATCTGCTAGAACCGGATCGGGCCCTACCGTGAGTCAATCGCGCTTTCATCATGTCTTCCTCGCCCAGCGCACGCCGCTGCTACGCACCCTCGAGCGCATGGTCAGCAACCCCAGTACCGCCGAAGACCTGCTTCAGGAAACCTACCTGCGCGTCACCCGAGCATTGGCCGAACGTACGGTCGAGCACCTCGAACCCTTTGTTTTCCAAACCGCCCGCAACCTGGCGCTGGACCATCTGCGTGCCCGGCGCATCCAATCCCGAACGCTGTTGGACGACGTACCGCTGGAAGTCGTCCACAACGTCGTCGCCCCCCAGAGCAGTGCCGAGGACGCCGCCCATGCCCAGCAACTGCTCGAGCGCCTGGACGTCAGCTTGCAAGCCCTGAGCCCGCGACAACAGCAGATCTTCATTCTCAGTCGCCTGCATGGCCACAGTTACCAGGAAATCGCCGAACGGCTCGGTGTATCCCTGAGCACCGTGCAGAAGGAACTGAAGCTGATCATGGCGATCTGTGTGGGTGTGGCGGAACGCAACCTATGAACTTCACGCTGCGTACAGGCTTGCCTCCTACTGCCTGCGGCTTGTAGCTTGTGCGGGCCGCTAATAAGAGAACCCACCGTGACGGACTACTCCCCTTCTCCTGAGCCGACGTCGGAAACCGCCCATGCCATGGAGCAGGCGCTGGACTGGCTGATCCTGCTGGACAGCCCCAGCGCGGAACAGACGCGGCAGTTCCAGGCCTGGCTGGCGGCCGCTCCACGTCACGGCGAGGCGTTTGCCCGGGCCCAGGCGATCTGGAGCGGCCCGCAGGTGCTGGAAAGTGCCCGCCGGCTGGAAACCGCGCCCAAGGTCACCGCGCTGTCGCGCCTGCGTGCCCAGTGGAAACCCCTGGCCACCGCCGCTGTTCTGTTTCTCGGCCTGTTCAACTTCAGCGACCTGCCTCTGCATCTCCAGGCCGATCACCTGACCGTGGTCGGTGAGCGCCAGCGCCTGCAATTGGAGGACGGTTCCAAGGTCCTGCTCAACACCGATTCGGCCTTCTCCAGCACGTTCAACGAACAACGGCACGTGGCGCGCCTGTACAAAGGCGAGGCCTTCTTCGAAGTCCCGGGCAACCGCACCCTGCCGCTGGAAATCGATGCCGGCCCGGTCACCGCCAGCGTCAGCGACACCACATTCGCCGTGCGTTACCTCGACGGTGTGGCCCAGGTCCAGGTGCAGCGCGGCGATGTGGACCTGCGGGCCAACCGCAACGACACCCATGTGCGGCTGTCGGCCGGGGAAAGCATCCGCATCGGCCCCAACGGCTTCGACCGCCCGGCCCGGCTCGATGCCAGCACCGAGCTGGCCTGGGTCCAGGGTCGACTGGTGTTCGAGAACCGGCCGCTGAGCCAGGTACTGGCCGAGCTGCGCCGCTACTACCCCGGCTGGATCATCAACAGCAACGAACAGTTGGCCAACGTCGCGGTGACCGGCAATTACCGCCTCGATCAGCCGCTGGACGTGGTCCGTTCCCTGGCCCACATTACCTCGGCGCGCCTACAGGAATTCCCGGCGCTGGTGATCCTGAACTAAATGAGAATTATTTTTACTCGATAGGCTTCGCTGGTTCGTCTCGTTATAGCCAATGCAATTGATTCGCATCTAGCCATGCGAATCTGCACCTATAACAGATGCGACACGGAGCGCTATCGATGTCCTCTCGCCTTACTTGCCGGTTTCTTGCCCCTTCTTGCACGCTGTCACTGCTCACAGCCGCCATCCTGATGGCCGGCACCGCGCCGCTCGCCCTGGCCGCTACCACCGTACAGCCCCCGGCACGCAACATAGGCGACTACACCTTTGCCATCGCCCGGCAACCCCTGGTCTCGGCCCTGAATGCATTCACCGCGGTCACCGGCTGGCAGGTCGGCCTGCCGGCGGAACTGGCCGAAGGCGTCGCGTCGCCAGGGGTGAACGGCTCGCTGCCGCCGGAAAAAGCCCTGGAACGCCTGCTGGCGGGGACCCAACTGAGCTATCGCAAGCTGGGCGACAACAGCATCGTCCTGGAAAAACGCAGCCGCGGCAGCGCGCTGGAACTGCAGCAGGTGACCATCAGCGCCACCCGCCAGGAACAGGACATCACCAGCGTACCGAGCACGGTCACCGTCCACGACCGCCAGGCACTGGACCGTAACAACGTCAATACCCTCAAGGACCTGGTGCGCTATGAACCGGGCGTATCAGTGGGTGGCGCGGGCCAGCGCGGCGGCATCAGCGGCTACAACATCCGCGGCATCGACGGCAATCGGATCCTGACCCAGGTCGACGGCGTGGAAATACCCGGCGGGTTCTTCAACGGCCCCTATGCCAAGACCCAGCGCAACTACGTCGACCCGGAAATCATCAAGCGCGTGGAAATCCTTCGCGGTCCGGCCTCGGTGCTGTACGGCAGCAATGCCATTGGCGGTGCCGTCAGCTACTTCACCCTCGATCCGGACGACATCATCAAGCCGGGCGAGGACGTCGGCGCGCGCCTGAAGACCGGCTACAGCTCAGCCGACGAGAGCTGGCTCAAGTCCGCCACCGTTGCCGGCCGTAGCGGCCCAGTCGATGGCTTGCTGCACTATAGCCAGCGTGACGGCCACGAAACCGAGTCCTACGGCAGCCACAACGGCACCGGCCTGGACCGCACCGCCGCCAACCCGGAAGACGTGCGCACCTACAACGTGCTGGCCAAGCTCGGCTGGAACTATAGCGATGACGCACGCCTTGGCCTGGTCTATGAAAAATACAAGGACGACCGCGACACCGACCTGAAAAGCGCCTATGGCGGCCCCTACGCCAACGGCCAGCCGGCGATTCCCGACTTCGTACTGCCCGGTGGCATGTACCAGTGGCGCACCGGCAACGACACCATCACCCGCGAGCGTTTCGGCCTGGAACACAGCTTCGCCCTCGACAGCCTGCTGGCCGATCACGTCAAGTGGAGCCTGAATCACCAGGTCGCCAAGACCGACCAGAGCACCGCCGAATTCTATTTCCCCATCACCCGCCAGGTCCTGCGCACCCGGGAGACCCTGTACGAAGAGAAGCAGTGGGTCTTCGATGCGCAACTGGACAAGGCCTTCAGCGTCGCCGACACCGACCACGCCTTGACCTACGGCACCACCCTCAAGCAACAGAAAGTCACCGGCTCGCGCAGTGGCAATGGCGTGTGCCTGGCGGTCGGCGTCGGTTGCTCGGCGGTGGGCGCCATCAGCACCCGGGACGTGCTGGCAAAAGCCAGTGACTTCCCCGACCCGACCATCAACACCTACAGCCTGTTCGCCCAGGACCAGATCAGCTGGGACAAATGGACCTTCACCCCCGGCCTGCGCTACGACTACACCCGGCTCAAGCCGCACCTGACCGAGGAATTCCTCAGTACCGTGGACCCTACCGGCGGCGGTACAGTCAGCGGCAAGAACAAGACCTGGCATCGCGTCTCGCCCAAGTTCGGCGTGACCTACGCCCTGAGCGATGAGTACACCTGGTACGGCCAGTACGCCGAAGGTTTCCGCACCCCGACCGCCAAGGCTTTGTACGGTCGTTTCGACAACCCCGGCGCCGGCTATAGCGTAGAACCCAACCCCGATCTGGAACCGGAAAAAAGCCAGGGCTACGAGACCGGCCTGCGTGGCCGTTTCGATTCCGGCTCGTTCGACGTGGCGGTGTTCTACAACAAGTACCGCGACTTCATCAACGAGGACGCCATCGCCCCCGGCGACGACCAGTTGACCTTCCAGAGCAACAACATCAAGCACGCCACCATCAAGGGCGTCGAAGCCAAGGGACGCCTGGACCTGGACGTGCTGGGCGCGCCAGAAGGCCTCTACACCCAGGGTTCGGTGGCCTACCTCTACGGTCGCAACAACGACACGGGCGAACCGCTCAACAGCATCAACCCCCTCACCGGCGTGTTCGGCCTGGGCTACGACCAGAAGCAGTTCGGCACCTTGCTCAGCTGGACCCTGGTCAAGAAAAAGGACCGCGTCGACGACAGCAACTTCAACTCCCCCGATGGCGTGAGCAGCCAATTCAAGACACCAGGCTTCGGCATCCTCGACCTGACGGGTTACTACAAGGTGACCGGCGACGTGACCGTCAGCGGCGGCCTCTACAACCTCACCGACAAGAAATACTGGCTGTGGGACGACGTGCGCGGCTACGACAGCGTCGGCGAAGCGGCCGTGCTGAGCCCCGCCAACCTCGATCGCCTGACGGCGCCCGGGCGTAACTTCGCGGTGAACCTGATCTGGGATATCTGACCAAGATTTTTGTCGGCAAGCCAAATGCCCTGTGGCGAGGGAGCTTGCTCCCGCTGGACTGCGCAGCAGTCCCAAGAACTTGCGGTCGCTGCGCAACCGAGCGGGAGCAAGCTCCCTCGCCACAATGTTCCAACTCGAAGGAATTTTTTCATGACCACACAACGTCCCGCTTCACGTTCCCAACGCCTGAACCAGATCATCCACGAGCCCCACAGCAAGCTCGACGCGCTGGTCAAGGCCCATGCCCCGTTCGACACCCCGGCCAGCTTCGCCCGCTTCGTCGTCGCCCAGTACCTGTTCCAGTCGGAACTGGTGGCGCTGTACAACGACGCCGAACTGGCCGCCTTGATTCCCGACCTGCCAGCCCGCTGCCGTGCCGACGCAGCCAAGGCGGATCTCGCCGACCTGGACACCGAAGTCCCCGGGCCGGTGGCCGGTGCGGTGAAAACCCCGACCCAGGCCGAAGCCCTGGGCTGGCTGTTCGTCTCCGAAGGCTCCAAGCTCGGCGCCGCCTTCCTGATCAAGCGTGCCGTGGGCCTGGGGCTGAGCGAAACCTTCGGCGCCCGGCACCTGGCCGAACCCGCCGGCGGACGCGCCGAAGGCTGGAAAACCTTCACCCGCACCCTCGATGGCCTGACCTTCACCGAACAACAGGAAGCCGAGGCGGACAAAGGCGCGCTGGATGCCTTTAACCGCTTCACGGTGCTGTTGGAACAGGCTTACGCGACCGAGTTGGCCTGATTCACACCACTCCCACAGGAGATTCATGGTCAATGCATAAACCCGTGTGGGAGCGAGCTTGCTCGCGATGGCGTCAGATCAGTCGACCTACATGCGCCTGACACACCGCTATCGCGAGCAAGCTCGCTCCCACAAGGTAAAGCGCATGTTGGATATCAATAGATGAGCCGCACGCCCTCGAAACTCACCCAACTGCTCTTCGCCCTGCTCGCCTACACCAGCCTGGCCATCGGCCTGGTCGCCATCGTCGTGCCGGGACTGCCGACCACCGAGTTCATCCTCTTGGCCGCCTGGGCCGCGACCCGCAGTTCGCCGCGCCTGAGCGCCTGGCTGGAGAACCATCGGCTGTTCGGGCCGATGCTGCACAACTGGCGCAACGGCAAGGTCATCCCGCGCCGGGCCAAGGTCGGTGCCAGCGCCAGCATGCTGCTGTGTGCCGGGTTGATGCTGGTGATGCTCGACCACCGCTGGCCGGTCTACCTGGCGCTCGCGGGCATGGTCCTGGGCAACCTGTGGATCTGGTCGCGGCCGGAACAAGCACAGGGCTCTTGTGGCGAGGGAGCTTGCTCCCGCTGGGGCGCGCAGCGGCCCCCAACGGATTTTTGATCTATGCTCGCCCTCTGGTTCAGGAGGGGCTTTCGATGGCAGATCTACTCACATCCATGCAAGCCGCGCTCGGCTTGCCCACGACCTCGATCACCTTCAGCGGCGAAGGCGCCCTGCCCTCGGCATTCGCCGTCACGGAGCTGGCCAGCGCCAGCATCGCCGTGGCCGGCCAGGCGACCGCCGCGCTCATCCACCATCACACCGGCCGCCAGCCCCCCGTCGAGGTCGACCGGCGCCTGGCATCGTTCTGGTTCGCCACTTCCCTGCGCCCCATCGGCTGGAGTGTGCCGCCGATGTGGGACCCGGTGGCCGGCGACTATGCCTGCGCCGACGGCTGGATTCGCCTGCACACCAACGCGCCGCATCATCGCCTGGCGGCGGAAAAAGTCCTCGGCACCTGCACCGACCGCACCGACATGGCGGCCAGGGTCGCCCGCTGGAACAAGGCCGAGCTGGAGCAAGCCGTGGTCGACGCCGGCGGTTGCGCTGCCCAGATGCGTTCGTGGCAGGCCTGGCAAACTCACCCTCAAGGCATGGCGGTGCATGCCGAGCCGCTGGTGCATCTGAGTGAAACGACTGCAGGACAGCACAAACCCTGGCCTGGCTCTGTGACCCAGCCACTGGCGGGCCTCAGGGTCCTGGACCTGACCCGGGTGCTGGCCGGCCCCGTCGCCAGTCGCTTCCTCGCCGGCCTCGGGGCCGACGTGCTGCGCATCGACCCGCCGACCTGGAACGAACCCGGCGTGGTCCCGGAAGTCACCCTGGGCAAACGCTGCGCCCGCCTCGACCTGCATCGAGCCGATGATCGCGCGGCGTTCGAGGCATTGCTCAAGGACACCGACATCCTCCTGCACGGCTACCGTGCCGACGCTCTGGAACGCCTGGGCTACGGCGCCGAACAGCGCAGTAAACTGGCTCCGGGCCTGATCGACGTCAGCCTCAACGCCTACGGCTGGAGCGGCCCCTGGCAGAACCGGCGCGGCTTCGACAGCCTGGTGCAGATGAGCAGTGGCATTGCCGAAGCCGGCATGGCTTGGAAACACACCGACAAACCGACACCGCTGCCGGTGCAAGCACTGGACCATGGCACCGGCTATCTGCTGGCGGCCAGCGCCTTGGTGCTGCTGTCCCGGCGCTTGGAAAATGGTCGCGGCGGTTCGGCACGCTTGTCACTAGCGCGCACGGCGAAGCTGCTGATCGAACGTGGCGCCGGCGACCCGACCCCATTGCGGGCCGAGGCCGAAGATGATCACGGGTTGGTCGTCGAACAGACGCCATGGGGGCCAGCCCATCGCCTGCAGGTGCCCTTGAAGATCACCGGGACGCCGCTGCAATGGACTTTGCCGGCGGCTGAGCTGGGGGCGCATCGGGCACGGTGGTGACGCTCGCTACCGGTTAAAACTGCCCCTGTGGCGAGGGAGCTTGCTCCCGCTGGGCTGCGCAGCAGCCCCAGAAAAACAGGGCCGCTACGCGCCCCAGCGGGAGCAAGCTCCCTCGCCACAGGGGTTCGCCTTGGCATTGCGGTGAACCTCACAACGCCAAAAATCCACTGTACAACCCATACGCCGCTACACCCGCGCCAAACAGCACACAGGCAAAAACACCTTTTTCCACAGCGGTGAATAAGGGCTGTCCCTGTTCCCGCTTGGCCTGGGCGAACAGGATCACTCCGGGTGCATACAACAACGCCGACAGCAGCAGGTATTTCAACCCGCCGGCGTACAACAGCCACACCGCATAGCACAGGGCTACGCCACCGATGCACAGATCCTTCATGCGCTGGGCCGAGGCTCGTTCGTAGGTTTCCCCCCGGACGCACAGCAGCACCGCATAAGCGGCCGACCACAAGTAGGGCACCAGGATCATCGATGAGGCCAGATAAATCAGGCTGGTGTAGGTGCCGGCGGAAAACAGAGTGATCAGCAAAAACAGTTGGATCATGCCATTGGTCAACCACAGCGCATTGACCGGCGCATGGTTGGCATTTTCCTTGGTCAGGAATGCCGGCATGGTCTTGTCCCGGGCGGTGGCGTAGAGGATCTCGGCGCACAGCAGCGCCCAGGACAGCAGCGCCCCCAGTAATGACACCGCCAAGCCCAGGCTGATCGCCAATGCGCCCCAAGGCCCGACAATGTGCTCGAGCACGCCTGCCAGTGACGGGTTCTGCAACTGCGCCAATTCCGGCTGGCTCATGACGCCCAGGGACAACACATTCACCAGCACCAGCAACGCCAGGACACCGAGGAAACCGATCACCGTCGCCCGCCCTACGTCCGCACGTTTCCGGGCCCGCGCCGAATACACGCTGGCGCCCTCGATACCGATGAACACGAACACCGTGACCAGCATCATGTGCCGCACCTGGTCCATCACGCTGCCCAGGTCCGGGCTCATCGTGCCCCAGATATCGCGGGTGAACACCTCGGCCTTGAAGGCCACGGCCGCCAGGACAATGAACATCAACAGCGGCACGACCTTGGCCACGGTGGTCACCAGGTTGATGAACGCCGCCTCCTTGATGCCCCGCAACACCAGGAAATGCACGGCCCACAACAGCAACGATGCACAGCCGATGGCCACCGGCGTATTGCCCTGGCCAAACACCGGGAAGAAATACCCCAACGTGCTGAACAGCAGCACGAAGTAACCGACATTGCCCATCCAGGCGCTGATCCAGTAACCCCAGGCGGACGAGAAGCCCATATAGTCACCGAACCCGGCCTTGGCGTAGGCATACACGCCCGAGTCCAATGCCGGTTTGCGATTGGCCAGGGTCTGGAACACGAAGGCCAGGGTCAGCATGCCGACGGCGGTGATGGCCCAACCGATCAACACCGCCCCGACATCGGCCTGAGCCGCGACGTTTTGCGGCAGGGAAAAGATCCCACCACCGATCATCGACCCCACCACCAGTGCGACCAACGCGCCCAGCGGCAATTTTTCAATCGGTGGCGACATTTCGCCTCGCTATTTAATAATTAAATAAAAGCCCAATAGCGCTTTTGAATAACGCCTACCGTGCAAATTCCGTTGCCTTATTTACTGGCCCTTATTCAATCGCGCTAAATAAAAAGTGCCAGAACAGCCAACTACAAAATAGTTGCGACTCAGCGGAAATCAACTAGCGTGAATAATCCTGTGAGAGCGCAGATTATCGCCATTTTTGCCAAGACCACCTGGAATGGGCCTCTCGAGCAATTAAAACCCCTAATGGACGCTTCAAATCCTTCATTAACAACGGAATGTTGTCATGCACTGATCCAGATCAGCTATTCAAACTTCAAATCGACTTCGCCTGATGACTCTCTTCTCCTGCATTGGAGTCTCGTACATGTCTGATACGCCCGGAAAACTTCGATTGGGTGCGTTGGTTGCATTGGTCGTCGGCTCAATGATCGGCGGGGGAATCTTTTCCCTGCCACAAAACATGGCAGCCAGTGCCGATGTCGGCGCCGTGCTGATCGGATGGGCCATCACCGCCGTCGGCATGCTAACCCTGGCCTTCGTGTTCCAGACCCTGGCCAACCGCAAGCCTGATCTGGACGGCGGCGTGTATGCCTACGCCAAGGCCGGGTTCGGCGACTACATGGGGTTTTCGTCGGCCTGGGGCTACTGGATCAGCGCCTGGCTGGGCAACGTCGGTTACTTCGTGCTGCTGTTCAGCACCTTGGGCTACTTCTTCCCGATCTTTGGTGAGGGCAATACCGTCGCGGCGGTAATCGGCGCCTCCGTGCTGCTGTGGGCGGTGCATTTCCTGGTGCTGCGCGGGATCAAGGAAGCCGCATTCATCAACCTGGTCACCACCGTCGCCAAGATCGTGCCGCTGGTGCTGTTCGTGCTGATCGCCCTGTTCGCTTTCAAGCTCGAGATCTTCACCCGGGACATCTGGGGCACGATGAACCCGGACCTGGGCAGCGTGATGAACCAGGTGCGCAAGATGATGCTGGTCACCGTGTTGGTGTTCATCGGCATCGAGGGCGCGAGCATTTTTTCCGCCCGCGCCGAGAAACGCAGCGACGTCGGCAAGGCCACCGTCATCGGTTTCATCACCGTGCTGCTGTTCCTGGTGCTGGTGAACGTGCTGTCCCTGGGCATCATGACCCAGCCTGAACTGGCGAAGTTGCAGAACCCGTCCATGGCCGCCGTGCTGGAACATGTCGTCGGGCATTGGGGTGCGGTGCTGATCAGCGTCGGCCTGATCATCTCGCTGCTCGGCGCCCTGCTGTCCTGGGTATTGCTGTGCGCCGAGATCATGTTTGCCGCCGCCAAAGACCACACCATGCCCGAGTTCCTGCGCCGGGAGAACGCCAACCACGTACCGGCCAACGCCCTGTGGCTGACCAATGCGATGGTCCAGCTATTTCTGGTCATCACCCTGTTCTCGGCCAGCACCTACCTGTCACTGATCTACCTCGCCACCTCGATGATTCTCGTGCCGTACCTCTGGTCGGCGGCCTATGCGCTGCTGCTGGCGGTGCGTGGCGAGACCTATGAAGGCTTCGCGGCCGAGCGGCGCAAGGACCTGGTCATCGGGGCCATCGCCCTGATCTATGCGGTGTGGCTGCTGTATGCCGGCGGCATCAAGTACCTGCTGCTCTCTGCCCTACTCTACGCCCCCGGCGCGATCCTGTTCGCCAGGGCCAAGCGCGAGTTGGGCAAACCTATTTTCACCTCTGTCGAGAAGCTGATTTTCGCCGCGGTGGTCGCAGGCGCCCTCGTGGCCGCCTACGGGCTCTACGACGGCTTCCTGACCTTGTAGTTGGCTGATTGTTTTAACGGGAGGATGTGTAATGACCACGGAAAAAGTGAAGTACGGCGTTCATTCCGAAGCCGGCAAACTGCGTAAAGTCATGGTCTGTTCCCCGGGCCTGGCCCACCAGCGGCTGACCCCGAACAACTGCGACGAGCTGCTGTTCGACGATGTGATCTGGGTCAACCAGGCCAAGCGCGACCATTTCGATTTCGTCACCAAGCTGCGCGAGCGTGATATCGATGTGCTGGAAATGCACAACCTGCTGACCGACATCGTCGCCATCCCCGAAGCCCTGGACTGGATCCTCCAGCGCAAGATCAGCGCCAACTCGGTGGGCCTGGGCCTGGTGAATGAAGTCGGTTCGTGGCTGCGCAGCCTGGAACCGCGCCACATCGCCGAATTCCTCATCGGCGGCGTCTCGGCCGATGACCTGCCGGACAGCTTCGGTGGCAAGACTATCCAGATGTTCCGCGACTTTCTCGGACACTCCAGCTTTATCCTGCCGCCGTTGCCCAATACCCAGTTCACCCGCGACACCACGTGCTGGATCTACGGCGGCGTGACCTTGAACCCGATGTACTGGCCGGCGCGCCGACAGGAAACCCTGCTGGCCAGCGCCATCTATAAATTCCATCCGGAGTTCACCCACGCGGCCTTCCAAGTCTGGTATGGGGACCCGGACCAGGACCACGGCAACGCCACCCTTGAAGGCGGCGATGTCATGCCCATTGGCAACGGCGTGGTGTTGATCGGCATGGGCGAGCGCTCGTCCCGCCAAGCCATCGGCCAGTTGGCGCTGAACCTGTTCAAGCACAACGCGGTGGAACGGGTGATTGTCGCCGGCTTGCCGAAATCCCGGGCCGCCATGCACCTGGATACCGTGTTCAGTTTCTGCGACCGCGACCTGGTCACGGTATTCCCCGAAGTGGTGAGCCAGATCGTCGCCTTCTCCCTGCGCCCTGACGAGAGCAAGCCTGGCGGCATCGACGTGCGCCGCGAGGACGGCAGCTTCCTCGACACCGTGGCCGCCGCCCTCAAGCTACCCGCGTTGCGAGTCGTGGAAACCGGCGGCAACAGCTTCGCCGCCGAACGCGAGCAATGGGACGACGGCAACAACGTCGTGGCGGTGGAACCGGGCGTGGTGATCGGCTATGACCGCAACACCTACACCAATACCCTCCTGCGCAAGGCCGGCGTGGAAGTCATCACCATCAGCGCCAGCGAACTGGGCCGGGGCCGGGGCGGTGGCCATTGCATGACCTGCCCGATCATCCGCGACCCGATCGATTACTGACTTCGAGCCGAGGCCGTTCCTTATCCGGAATCGGTCTCGGGGATAACCTACACCAGAGGAGATCCACACCATGGCGTTCAACATGCGCAACCGCAGCCTGCTGAGCCTGATGCACCACACCAACCGCGAGCTGCACTTTCTGCTGGACCTGTCCCGCGCCCTCAAGCGTGCCAAGTACACCGGCACCGCACAGCCGCACCTCAAGCGCAAGAACATCGCGCTGATCTTCGAGAAAACCTCGACCCGCACCCGCTGCGCCATTGAAGTCGCCGCCCACGACCAGGGCGCCCACGTCACCTACATCGACCCGGTGTCGTCGCAGATCGGCCACAAGGAAAGCATGAAAGACACCGCCCGAGTCCTGGGGCGGATGTTCGACGCCATCGAATACCGTGGCTTCGAACAGGAGATCGTCGAGGAGTTGGCCACGTTCGCCGGGGTGCCGGTGTTCAACGGCCTGACCGCCGAATTCCATCCCACCCAAATGATCGCCGACACCCTGACCATGCGCGAACACAGCGACAAGCCGCTGCATGACATCAGCTACGCCTACCTGGGCGATGCCCGCTACAACATGGGCAATTCGTTGCTGATGATCGGCGCGAAGCTGGGCATGGACGTGCGCATCGGCGCGCCAAAAGCCTTGTGGCCGCACCAGGATTTCATCGACCAGTGCCAGGCCTTCGCCGCCGAAAGTGGCGCCCGCCTGACCATCACCGAAGACCCGAGGGAAGCCGTCAAGGGCGTGGACTTCATCCACACCGACATCTGGGTGTCCATGGGCGAGCCGGTTGACGCCTGGGATGAGCGCATCGAGCAATTGCTGCCCTACCAGGTCAACGCGCAGATGATGAAGGCGTCGGGCAACCCACGGGTGAAATTCATGCACTGCCTGCCGGCGTTCCATAACAGTGAAACCAAGGTCGGCAAGGACATCGCCGCACGCTACCCGAACCTGGCCAACGGCGTGGAAGTGACCGAGGAGGTGTTCGAATCCCCGGCCAACATCGCCTTCGAGCAGGCGGAAAATCGCATGCACACCATCAAGGCGATCCTGGTGGCGGCGTTGGCGGATATCTAGAACCCACTGTGGGAGCGAGCTTGCTCGCGATGGCGAAGTGTCAGCTTGCATTGATGTTGGATGTGCCGCTGTCCTCGCGAGCAAGCTCGCTCCCACAAGGGAATCAGGTTGTTCGATCCATTTTTTAAAGGACAGCACCATGCGCATCGTCGTTGCCCTGGGCGGTAACGCCCTCCTGCGTCGGGGTGAACCCATGACCGCAGCCAATCAACGCAGCAACATCCGCACCGCGACCGAACAGATCGCCAAGATCCACCCCGGCAACCAACTGGTCATCGCCCACGGCAACGGCCCGCAAGTCGGCCTGCTGTCGCTGCAGGCGGCGGCCTACACCTCGGTCACGCCGTATCCGCTGGACGTGCTCGGCGCCGAAACCGAGGGCATGATCGGCTACATCATCGAACAGGAACTGGGCAACTTGCTGGACTTCGAAGTCCCCTTCGCCACGCTCCTGACCCAGGTTGAAGTGGACGCCAACGACCCGGCCTTCCAAACCCCCACCAAGCCCATCGGCCCGGTCTACAGCCGGGAAGAAGCACAGGCACTGGCCGCTGAAAAAGGCTGGGCCATCGCCCCGGACGGCGCCAAGTTCCGTCGCGTGGTCGCCAGCCCCAGGCCCAAGCGCATCTTTGAAATCCGCCCGATCAAATGGTTGCTGGAAAAAGGCAGTATCGTGATCTGCGCCGGCGGTGGCGGCATCCCGACGATGTACGACGCCGACGGCAAGCTGCAAGGCGTGGAAGCGGTGATCGACAAGGACTTGTGCTCGGCGCTGCTGGCCGAACAGCTGGAACGCGATCTGCTGGTGACCGCCACCGACGTCAACGCCGCGTGCATCGACTTCGGCAAGCCGACCCAGAAAGCCATCGCCCAGGCCCATCCCGACGAACTGGAGCGGCTCGGCTTCGCCGCCGGTTCCATGGGGCCGAAGGTGCAGGCTGCCTGTGAATTCGCGCGCAATACCGGCAAGGTCGCGGTGATCGGGTCGCTGGCGGACATCGATGCTATCGTCCAGGGCACCGCCGGCCCGCGCATCAGCACCGCGACGCCGGGCATTGTTTATCGCTAACGGGAAAACTTATGCGGCAGGCACGGTGTCTGCCGTTCTCCATGCCTTCGAAGGAGAGTCGTTTATGGCCACGTTCAAACCCGGTCACCTGCACATGGAACGCCATGCGCTGAACAAGGATGATTTCAGCTACAACCTGTGCATCGACTACAAGCTCGATCAGAACGACAAGGGCGAGACGGGCATGTCGTTCCAACTGCACGGCACGGTGGAAGAAAAAACCCTGGACGAGACCTTTTTCCTGGCCAAGGACCAAGCCTTCGACTTCGCCCGCCATGCCACGCGCATCGCCCAGAAATACGGCCTGCCCAAGGCTGCCAGCATCGGTTCGATGCACAAGTACTACGACGAAATGTTTGAAGACGTGCGCCACCAACTGGACGTCAAGCCGGGCGACCCGATGAAGCCGGAGCACCTGGAATAACTGGCTGGGAAACGCTGCCATTCCTGACATGAAATGAACCTGTGGCGAGGGAGCTTGCTCCCGCTCGGTTGCGCAGCGACCGCAAGAGCTTGGGGCCGCTGCGCGGCCCAGCGGGAGCAAGCTCCCTCGCCACAATGAAGCAGGGCTTCAGCCTTGAGGCCTGGGCCCCAACAGGGGAATATCAGTGTTCTGAATATCGGGTTACACACAAAGCCTGCCTGGCTGGCAACTCGCTATAGCTGACCTATGCTGAATACAGTACCCCCGGGTATTCGTTCAGAGGTCACCGCCATGAACATCAAAACAAGAAGACGCCTCGCCATTTTCGTCACTTGCGCCGCTACGCTTGCGCTGTATGGCACTGCGGCCTACCGGGTCGAGCAGGCCAGGCAACTGCCCCGTGAATATGCCAGCTGCAATTTCGAACGCTGCATCCCCCATAGCGCAACCCTGAACGCCCTGCGCTGAGGCGTGGTCAGTCGTCCTGTTGATCGGTCTTGAGCCGGTCCCGGAACGCCTTGGGCGAGATACCGACGCGCCGACGGAACAGCCGAGTGAAGTTGGTCGGGTCGGAAAACCCGAGCAGTTCGGAAATCTCGTAGATGGTCATGCCCGTGTAGGTGAGCAGGCGCTTGGCTTCCAGCAACTGGCGCTCATGCATGATCTGCAACGCTGGCTGCCCCGCCAGTTCGCGACAGGTGCCGTTGAGGTGCGACACGGAAATGCCCAGGCGATGGGCCAGGTCTTCGACCTTGACGTGCTCGCGATAGGTTTCTTCCACCAACTGAATGAAACCGTTGAGGTACTCCCGGGCCCGTTGCGGGCGCTGGGCCTGGGTGTGGCGCTGCATCACCTGGCGGCTGACCCAGACCATGATCACGCTGACCAGCGCATGCATCAGCATTTCCCGGGCCGGTTGATGCCCCATGTACTCATTCTGCAAGGCGCTGAACAGGCTGTTGAGGTACTCGGCATTCTCAAGGGCCGGGTAGCTTTCGGCCTGGGCCAGCACATTGACCGAATGCCCCAGCTGCGCTTGCAGGTGCGTGACCAGCGGCGCCGCCAGCGTCACCACGTAACCTTCCACATCCTCGGAAAAACGAAAGCCATGGACCGACAGCGGCGGCAGGATCTGCACGGCCGGCTCGGTGAGTTGCGTGCGCCGGCCTTCGATTTCCAGTTCCGCCTGGCCCTTGAAGACAAACAGCAACTGGCACAGGTCGGCGTGCCGATGGGGCTTGATTTCCCATTGATGCTCGCGGCTGCGCTTGGAGATGGTCTCGCAATGCAGCAGATCCGGCGTCGGCCATTCCTGGCGCTCACCGTAGAGCTTGAACACCGGGATCGAAGGCAGGTCAGGTTTTTTCATAACGTGGATCCGGGCCTGGGGTTGCGGGCGATAATCGCACCAATTGGCGAAAAGAACAGGTATCGGCTCAGTTTTCCCCTTCAACTGACAGGTCCGCAAGCGAAAAATGCAGGCACTCGGTCCATAACAATCAACACCGACCCTGGTCGCGTGCTTCGTGCGAGTCATAAGAACAATGAAAACCCTCAAGACCCAAGTCGCTATCATCGGCGCCGGCCCCTCTGGCCTGCTGCTCGGCCAGTTGTTGCACAACGCCGGGATCGACACTGTCATCCTCGAACGCCAGGCCCCGGACTATGTCTTGGGTCGCATCCGCGCCGGTGTGCTGGAGCAAGGCATGGTCGAGCTGCTGCGCCAGGCCGGCGTTGGCCAGCGCATGGACGCCGAAGGCCTGCCCCATGACGGCTTTGAACTGGTGCTCAACGATCGGCGGGTACACATCGACCTCAAGGGCCTGACCGGCGGTAAAAACGTCATGGTCTACGGCCAGACCGAAGTCACCCGTGACTTGATGGCCGCCCGCGAAGCCGCCGGCGCCCGCACCCTGTACCTGGCCAGTGACGCCCAGCCCCACGACATGCAAACCGAACACCCCTTCGTGACCTTCGAACATGAAGGGCAAGCCTGGCGCCTGGACTGCGACTACATTGCCGGTTGCGACGGTTTCCACGGCGTGGCCCGCCAGTCCATTCCAGCGGAAAAGCTCAAGGTCTTCGAGCGCGTCTACCCGTTTGGCTGGCTCGGCGTACTGGCCGACACCCCGCCGGTGCACGAGGAGCTGGTCTACGCGCGGCACGACCGCGGTTTTGCCCTGTGCAGCATGCGCTCCAAGACCCGCACCCGTTATTACCTGCAAGTCCCCGCCGAGGAACACGTCGCCGACTGGCCGGACGAGCGCTTCTGGGGTGAACTGAAAAACCGCCTGCCCGCCGACCTGGCCGACGCCCTAGTGACCGGCCCCTCCATCGAAAAAAGCATCGCGCCCCTGCGTAGCTTCGTGGTCGAACCGATGCAGTATGGGCGGATGTTCCTGGTGGGCGATGCGGCCCACATCGTCCCACCGACGGGGGCCAAGGGCTTGAACCTGGCGGCCAGCGATGTCAGCACGCTGTTCAACATCTTGCTCAAGGTCTATCGCGACGGCCGTGTGGACTTGCTGGAACAATATTCGGCCATCTGCCTGCGACGCGGGTGGAAAGCCGAGCGGTTCTCCTGGTGGATGACGTCGATGCTGCACCGCTTCGACGACGACGCCTTCAACCAGCGCATCAGCGAAGCCGAACTGGAGTATTTCCTCGACTCCGAGGCCGGTCGAAAAACCATTGCGGAAAATTACGTCGGGCTTCCTTACGAGGCTATCGAATAGCCGCCTATCGACTTAAACTGCGGGCTTCGTCCCATTCGCCTCTTTGGCGCGACGCCCGCAGGTTCTGTCGTGACTCAGCTCAATACGCACCAAGCCCCAAAACCGGCCATCCGCAGCGTACTGGTTGCCCTGATGCTGGCGATTTTCCTCGGTGCCCTGGACCAGACCATCGTCGCCGTCTCGATGCCGGCCATCTCCGCACAATTCGCCGACGTCAGCCTGCTGGCCTGGGTGATTTCCGGCTACATGGTCGCCATGACCGTGGCGGTGCCGATCTACGGCAAGCTCGGTGACCTTTATGGCCGCCGACCGCTGATGTTGTTCGGCATGGGCCTGTTCACCCTGGCCTCGCTGTTCTGTGGCCTGGCGCAAAACATGGATCAACTGGTACTGGCGCGGATTTTCCAGGGCATCGGCGCCGGCGGGAGGAGTTCGGTGAGCCAGGCGATCATCGGCGACATCATCCCGCCCCGGGAGCGGGGTCGCTACCAGGGGTATTTCAGCAGCATGTACGCGGTGGCCAGTGTGGCCGGGCCGGTGCTCGGTGGCTACATGACCGAATACCTGTCGTGGCGCTGGGTGTTCTGGGTCAACCTGCCACTGGGCCTCGTGGCCTGGTGGGTGGCCCGGCGCACCCTGGTCGGGCTGCCAATACCGCAACGCACGCCAATCATCGATTACCTGGGCACCGTGTTGCTGATCATCGGCCTGACGGCATTGTTGCTGGGGATAACCCAGGTCGGCCAAGGCCATGCCTGGCACAGCCCTGAAGTGCTGGGGTTGCTGGGTTGCGCGGGGGTAGCGCTGGGGATGTTCGCCTGGCACGAGCGCCGGGCTCGGGAACCGTTGCTGCCGATGCACCTGTTCGCCAACCGCAGCGCGGTGCTGTGCTGGTGCACGGTGTTCTTCACCAGTTTCCAGGCGATTTCCCTGACGGTGCTGGTGCCGCTGCGCTTCCAGAGCGTGACCGGCGCCGGTGCCGACAGCGCGGCGTTGCACTTGTTGCCGCTGGCGATGGGGCTGCCGATCGGCGCGTATTTCGCCGGCCGCCGAACCTCGGTCACGGGGCGCTACAGACCGATGATCCTCAGCGGCGCCCTGCTTTTTCCATTCGCGATCCTCGGCATGGCCTTCACCGCGCCTGACGCGCTCTGGCTCAGCAGCCTGTTCATGCTGCTCAGCGGCATCGCCTCTGGCATGCAATTCCCCACATCGCTGGTGGGTTCGCAAAACGCCGTGCAGCAACAGGACATCGGCGTCGCCACCAGCACCACCAACCTGTTCCGCTCCCTCGGCGGCGCGGTGGGCGTGGCCCTGATGTCGGCGTTGCTGCTGGCCCTGCTGCAGGATTCAAGCTTCGCCCAGCTCACCGGTTCGTCGCCGCTCGGCGAAGGGCATTCCGGCAACGTCTTGCTCGACGGCCTCAATGCTGCCCCGGGCGAGGCGCAGCATGCCTTGCGCCAGGCGTTGCAGGCGACGTTCCGGCATTTGCTGCTGATCAGCGCGGCGGTGTCGCTGCTGGGGTTGGCCGCAGCGGTGGCGATGCCTAATCGCCTGTTGCGGGGGCGGGATGACAAGGCTGGATAACCTGTAACACACCACCTCTGTGGCGAGGGAGCTTGCTCCCGCTGGGCCGCGAAGCGGCCCCAAAAATGGTGCGGTCGCTGCGCAACCGAGCGGGAGCAAGCTCCCTCGCCACAAAAGCATCGTTGTCACAAACTCTCACTAGGCTGTCGCCACCACCCCCTCCGGCACCACCACTGCACTCATCCCATCCTTCATCCGCTTGGCATCGCGCACGAAGCAGCGTGACGCCAGGAACAGGAACACCATGGTCAGGAGCAGTGCCACCGGGATCAGGTACATCGCGTCGTGCAGGCCGATGGCCTTGAAGGCTTCGGTCATCTGCGGGGCGCCTGCGGTCGCCATGGCCGTGCGGGCGAAGTAGTCGGACAAGCCGCCCACCACCACCGGCCCCAGGCCGCCGCCGAGCAAATACAGCCCGGCAAAGTACAACGCCATCGCCGTGGCGCGCAGGCGCGGCTCCACCACGTCCTGGATCGCGGTGTAGACGCAGGTGTAAAAGTTATAGGCAAACAGCCAACCCACACTGAACACCGCCACGAACACACCGATTTCTATGCGCCCGGCATGCAGGGCCCACGCCGTGGTGACCGTCGAAATCGCCAGGCTGAACGCGGCAAACAGCAGGCGGCCGTAGGGCACGCGCTGGTGGATCTTGTCTGCGACCCAGCCGCCCAGGGTGAGCCCGAACAAGCCCGTCACGCCCACCATGATCCCGGTCGCCACGGCCGCCTCGTGCAGCGGCATCAGGAAATAACGCTGCAGCATCGGCACCAGGAATGAGTTGCAGGCATAGGTGGCGAAGTTGAAGCACAGCCCCGCCAGCACCAGCCAAAGAAAGGTCGGAATCGCCAGCACCCGGCGGACCGGCTTGTCGATCTTTTCCTGGGACACCTGCACGGTTTCCGCCGCGCCGCGCTTGGGCTCCTTGATGAAAAACATGAACACCGCCAGCACCAGCCCAGGCACCGCCGCGATGAAGAACGGCGCGCGCCAGCTGTCGAAGGCCTTGACCATCGCGCCGATGGTGAAAAACGCCAGCAGCAGCCCCAGCGGCAGCCCGAGCATGAAAATGCCCATGGCCCGCGCTCGACGATGGGCCGGGAACAGATCGCCAATCAAGGAGTTGGCCGCCGGCGCGTAGCTGGCCTCGCCGATGCCGACGCCCATGCGCACCACCAAAAACGCCCAGAAACTGCCGACCAGGCCGTTCACCGCCGTCAGCCCGCTCCAAGCCGCAAGCCCCCAGCCCATCAATTTGCTGCGCGAACCGTTATCGGCCATGCGCCCCAGGGGCAGGCCGGCAATGGCATAAACGATGGTGAACGCGGTGCCGATGATGCCGATCTGGAAGTCACTGAGGCTCCATTCCATGCGGATCGGCTCAATGATGATCGCCGGGATGGTGCGGTCGAAGAAATTGAACAGGTTGGCCAGGAACAACAGGAACAGAATGCGCCAGGCATTCGCCGCGTGGGTCGAGTTCTGCATGGGTCGGTCTCTTTTTATTGTTTTGGGGCTTCATTGCCAACGCGCTCGAGCCCGGAACCGACAATCTAGGCATGCCCGCCAGCGCTGTCTGTAACTATTCGCAGGGCTGATATCCATCCATGGCAGCGGTTATCTCCAACAATGTTTTTTCAAGCGTTCCAACCGCTATTTCCAACCCTGAAACCAAAATGCTACTACGCTACGTTGGATACCGTGCAACGCCACTGACATTACCCGTGCTGGCCAGTGCCCACCGCGAAGGCCGGATTACCAAGGGATGGAACGAGCTATGGAGTGGCTTGGTTTACATTTCATGACCGACCTGCCCGCAAGCGGGCAGGTCATACTCGATTGCAGCCATAACCCTTTCCTGGTGTTACTGGCCTATCTGGTGGCCTGCACGGCCAGTTTCGCCACGCTGGATATGACCGAACGGGTCGGGAACGTGACAAAAACCGCGTCCCGCCGGCTCTGGCGCTGGGTGGGCGCCGGCTGTCTGGCGGGCGGTATCTGGTCCATGCACTTCATCAGCATGTTGGCGTTCCAGGCACCGATCGAAATCCATTATCACCTGCCCACCACCCTGCTCTCGCTGTTATTTGCCCTGACCGCCTCGTGGCTGGCCATGCACACCCTCAGCCACCCTGAGCTGAAATTCCGGCAGTACCTGCAGGCCGCGGTGTGGATCGGCCTGGGCATTGCGATCATGCACTACGTGGGCATGGCCGCCCTGCGATCCAATGCGATGATCTACTACCAACCGGCCCTCTTCGCGCTCTCCGTCATCATCGCCATCGGTGCCAGCCTGGCCGCCCTGCTGATTGCCAGTCACCTGCGCGATGGCACCGGCATCGTCCATAAACAGCTCAAATACATTGCCAGCCTGGTACTCGGGGCCGGCATCGTCAGCATGCATTTCACCGGCATGGCGGCGCTCAGCCTGGTGCTTCCCGAGGGCAACCTTCATTCGCCGTCCGGCGGCAACAATCACCAGCAAATCGGGCTGACCGTCGCGCTGATAACGCTGCTGATCATCGGCAGCAGCATCGGTGCCGCACTGGCGGACAAGAAGCTGCAACACAAGGAGCACGATCTGCAGCGGGTCAACACCCTGGTCAGTGAACTGGATCAGGCACGTCTGTCGCTGCAACAGGTGGCCCACTACGACCCCTTGACCAAGCTGCTCAACCGCCGCGGCTTCAACCAGGTCTTTGCCGAAAAGCTCATCGAGAACACCCGCAAAGGCGGCATGCTGGCGGTGATGTTTCTCGATATCGACCACTTCAAACGAATCAATGACAGCCTGGGCCATGATGCCGGCGATGAACTGCTCAAAGCCCTGGCCAGCTATATCAAGGCCTCGGTGCGCAGCCAGGATGACGTGGTGGCGCGTTTCGGAGGCGACGAATTCTGCCTCCTCACCAGCTTGCAGGACCGTGAAGAAGCGCGGCTGATGGCTCAGCGAATCATGTCCAAAATGAAAGAGCCCATCGAATTGTCAGGACGGCGCGTGGTCATGACCACCAGCATCGGCATCAGCCTGTTTCCGGAAGATGGCAAGACATGCGAAGAACTGCTGAAGAACGCCGACCTGGCGCTGTACCAGTCCAAGGACAGCGGCCGTAACGGGCTGCATTTTTTCAGTCCACACCTTACGACCCGCGCCACTCTGGAACTGCAGCTCGAAGAAGAGTTGCGTTACGCCCTGCGCAAAGGCACCGGGTTGATGCTGTATTACCAACCGATCTATGACTTGAGAGTCGGTCGTGTTACCAAACTTGAAGCACTGGTTCGCTGGCAGCACCCGGTACATGGATTGCTGACGCCGGATCGGTTCGTTGGCATCGCGCAAGCCAACGACCTGATGACCGAACTGGACAACTGGGTGCTGCGCAAGGCCTGCGAAGACTTGGGCGCATTGTCCCACTGCGATTGCGCAACGCTCAGAATCGCCGTGAACTGCTCGCCCCTGAACCTGGCGCGAGAAGAACTGGCTGACGAAATCGAACACACCCTTCGCGTCAGCGGGGTGGCGCCACAGCGACTGGAATTGGAAGTGACCGAAAGCGCGCTGATGGGGGATCTTCCCAAGACCCTCATTCTGCTGCGGCAGATTCGAGCCCTTGGGGTCTCATTGTCGATCGACGACTTCGGCACCGGCTATTCATCCCTGTCCTACCTCAGGCGCCTGCCACTGGACACGTTGAAGATCGACCGTTCATTCATCCAGGACATTGCCACGACGCCCCAGGACATGGAAATCGTCCAGGCTATTATCGTCATGGCCCATGCCCTGCATTTGCAGGTCGTCGCCGATGGCGTCGAAACCTTCGAGCAGTATGACTTTCTCGAAGGCCATGACTGTGACTTCATTCAAGGCTATCTGCTCAGCCACCCGGTACCGCTGGCTGAATTGCCGGCAGTGGTGACCGAAATCAATCAACGCACGCACATGAACAACGCCACCGCCATCATTTAGCCTTCATTGATTAAAGAACAACGAATGTTGGCCGATTCAACATGATTGAAGGACTCCCCAGGGACGTTCAGGCCAGCCCCTGACGCTGGGGCCACATTCGCGCAGCAGGAAGACGCGATCCCATTCCGTGATGACTCGATGACAGCTTGTCGCCGAGCCGACCACTACAGGCATACGGCGCACAATGACCTCAAAAAAAACAGCCACTGCGGTATCCGATCTGACCTTGAGCCCGGCCGCCAACGGCCCTGAAGTCTCGAAGCCATCGCCCCCTCCGCGCCCTCTGTCGACCCAGCAGTACCTGTATTTCACCGAAACCAATACCGACCGTATCCTCGACAACCTCGATGGCCTGCGTGACACCGTGTTCCCGCGCCCACCGCACCTGGTGGACGACGAATTCGACCGTGCCCAGCAGGAGTTCCCGTCGGTGTGCCTGATCGGCCTGGGTCGCTGCGGCTCCAACATCGCCCTGGACGTGGCCGAGCTGGTGTACAACGCCCGCAAGTTCTACCTCAACGAGTTCAACGCCGAAGACAAAGGCTACAGCGACAAGGGCTACAGCCCCGCACAGTGGATCCGCAACAACCTGCGCCTGGGCACCAGCAAGGCCAGCAAACCGGTATTCCTGGTGGAACCGCTGGTCATGCTCGGCGACTTGGACAAGGACATCGCCGGGCGCATCCGTTTCTCGCGCAAGGGCGAGAAAAGCGGCTTTTTGCGCGACTACAGCAAAATGAAAATCATGGACCTGTCGGAAGTCCACGCCGGTGGCGCCGGTAACGCGCCGATCCTCGGCCAGTACCTGGCCAAGATCATCCTGAACAAGGACACCCAGCGTTTCTCCAGCCCCGACTGGAAAATGATCCACTCGTACCTGATCGACAGCTGCGGCATCAAGGCCAACCAGTCGCGCCTGTATTTCTCGATCTTCAGCGCCGGCGGCGGTACCGGTTCGGGCATGGCCTCGGAGTTCGGCCTGGCCCAGCAATATTCGTACATGAACAAGACGTTCGACACAAAACCGATGGACGAGCACGACAGCAAGAGCGGTCATTCCTTCGTCTTCGAGCCGATCTTCACCAGCGGCATCTGCGTGCTGCCGAACATTTCCGACCATCGCAGCGAAATGTCCGAGGCGCTGCACATCAACGCCGGACGCCTGCTGTGCAAGTACCTGTCGGAAGAATGGGATTTCTCGTACAACTTCGCCAACGAAGACAGCAGCGAAGCCAGCGTCATGGGGCGCATTCGCCCGTGGAACGCGATGATGCTGATCTCCAACGACATCATGCGCTACGCCGAAGAAAGCGATGACGGCAACATCCAGAACATTGATGTCAATGCCATGGAGAAGCACGCCAACCAGTACATCTCCCAGCAGATCTTCAACATCCTGACGGCCCAGGCCGTCACCACCGACTACGACCAGAACTACTTCCGTCGCGCCGGCATCGACATCGGCGAAACCATTCGCCTGGACGCCAACGACCTGTTCATGAGCCTGGCCGGCCCGGTGGCGATTGCCTACGCCGAGTCCGTCGTCCCGGAAACCCCGGCGCCGAGCGGCGACAAGTTCAAGGTGTTCGAGAAAGAGCCGCCGCGCCTGAACATCGACGACCTGTTCTTCCGCTCCATCGACTTGCCGCACTTCAACAAGGTCACCCAGGCCATCGAAGGCATCAGCCTGTTGCCCATCGAATCCAAGCGCTACCGTGCCTCGTTGGAGCAGTACAAGAACTCCGGCTACGACGCCGCCGCGTTGCACGACCTGCATTTCTTCAAGAATTGCTCGTCGGTGGTGTCCATTGTCTCCTTGCCCAAGGACTACAAGCTGTCCTACATGGACCTGAACCGGCTCAAGACCCACCTCAACAGCCTGTTTCCCAATACCACGCTCAAGCGCTACGCGCTGGTGATCGGCGCCTCGGCCAACCTGTCGCTGACCACCCTGATCGCCAAGAGCCCGTGCCTGTCGGATGACTTCCTGACCCTGATCGTGGCGTTCATCAAGCGCTGCTTCGCCCGCACCCCGTACCGCTTCGACGAGACCCTGGACAACTCGATCCTGGACTTCATCATCAATGAAGACTTCGACGAAGCCCGCATCGACGAGTTGCTCAATGAGTTCGAGAACCCGGCGAAGATCCTCGACACCAACTGGTACGCGATCAAGCCGATGTATGAGAAGAAGTACCGTGAGCTGATCAACGACAAGGACAAGTTTGTCTCGATCAACGACATCCGCCTGTCCCGGGACTGCGTTAAGAAGTCGATCAAGTACCTGCGCGAGATTTACCGTCACCGGATTGGCAAGACCAAGGTTATTTCCCTGAATAACCATACGGGCAGGTCTTATTGAGGCTGGCTTGAAACCGTTTCGCCCCAAATCGCGAGCAAGCTCGCTCCCACAGGTTTTGTGCACAGGCTCATTGTGGGAGCGAGCTTGCTCGCGATAGCGGTCTTGAATCTCTACCTTGAACAACATCCAGAAACAATTAAGCAGCCCATAGGCTGCTCAATGAACTGTTCCCGTTACGTATACGTCACCCTGCCCTGTGGCGTTTCGCCACGGCAGGCTGGCATCACGCTACTCACCTACACACTTTCCATCAGGCCAACGAGCGAACCAACTTGGTGCATCGATCAATTCGACGCCCTTTCCTGGATCATAATCCAGGGCGAAACCACCACCGCCCAGAGCTGCGGATCACGCTCCAAAAAATCCAGCGCCCGCGTTTCAGACAGCTTGGCGAGCTGGTCGGCGGCCAGCCAGGCGGCGACTTTGGTACCTTCGTCCTGGGCAACGGCCTCGGCGGCGGCGATCAGATCCAGTGCCGGATCGACCCACAATAGGGCACCCTTGGCAAAGAACGGCTCCAGCTCTTTCCAAGTGATGGATGCGGTTTCACCAAGCAGCTTGGCATAGAGGGTGCTAGGTTCTTGATTCATGGGAACTGTCCGGAAAAGAAATCGGCGCGAATGATAACGTCGGTGGTCTGGCAGAAAAACCCGGTAGCAATTGCAGCACCGATTGAAAAGCGCAGGAAAGCCAAGGATTGCCGAAACGACCGGACAACCCCCGCCGCTATTCTGTCTTTTTCTTTCAATTAAGCGACACCCCCAGGTTTTGCCCCCAAGCGCCAGCTTCCCTTGCCAACAATCGGCGCTCTACACTGTACCGGTACAGTTGCCGGGGGCATTTTCCGCGAGGGTATCCAAGATATCTGACCCGGTTCTGCTGCTACGGCGCCAGGACTATAAAAACTACAACAGCATGAGTGGAGCACTATGACTAAGGCTACTAAGCAGATTTCCAAACTGTTTGCCGCTATGGTTCTGGCCGGGGTTGCCAGCCATTCGTTTGCCGCCGACACCATCAAGATCGGCATCGCCGGCCCGAAAACCGGCCCTGTAGCCCAATACGGCGACATGCAGTTCAGTGGCGCGAAAATGGCCATCGAACAGATCAACGCCAAGGGCGGCGTCGACGGCAAGCAACTGGTCGCCGTTGAATACGATGACGCCTGTGATCCAAAACAAGCGGTCGCGGTCGCGAACAAAGTCGTCAACGACGGCATCAAGTTCGTGGTCGGCCACCTGTGCTCCAGCTCCACCCAGCCAGCTTCCGACATCTACGAAGACGAAGGCGTGATCATGATCACTCCGGCGGCCACCAGCCCGGACATCACCGCTCGCGGCTACAAGATGATCTTCCGTACCATCGGCCTGGACAGCGCCCAAGGCCCAGCGGCCGGCAACTACATCGCCGACCACGTCAAGCCGAAGATCGTTGCGGTCCTGCACGACAAGCAGCAGTACGGTGAAGGCATCGCCAGCGCCGTGAAGAAAACCCTCGAAGGCAAAGGCGTGAAAGTGGCCGTCTTCGAAGGCGTGAACGCCGGCGACAAAGACTTCTCCTCGATGATCGCCAAGCTCAAGCAAGCCAACGTCGACTTCGTCTACTACGGCGGCTACCACCCGGAGCTGGGCCTGATCCTGCGTCAATCCCAGGAAAAAGGCCTGAAGGCCAAGTTCATGGGTCCGGAAGGCGTGGGTAACGACTCCATCTCGCAAATCGCCAAGGAATCTTCCGAAGGCCTGCTGGTGACCCTGCCGAAATCCTTCGACCAGGATCCGGCCAACGTTGCCCTGGCTGATGCGTTCAAGGCCAAGAAAGAAGACCCGAGCGGTCCGTTCGTATTCCCGTCCTACTCCGCTGTGACCGTGATCGCCGACGCGATCAAGGCTGCCAAGAGCGAAGACGCGACCAAAGTGGCTGAAGCCATCCACGCCGGCACCTTCAAGACGCCTACCGGTGACTTGAGCTTCGACAAGAACGGCGACCTGAAGGACTTCAAGTTCGTGGTCTACGAGTGGCATTTCGGCAAACCTAAAACCGAAGCTTCGCCTCAGTAAGGCCTGGCCTGACTGACTGCCAATAAAGCCCACGGCGTGCCGTGGGCTTTGTTTTAAATGTATTGGGCCGCGCTGGCGTGATCCGCCAGTCTCCCCACCTGAAAATCTCAAAACCGTCATCAGCGGTTCGCTGGCAAACCTCGAGTCCGAAGTGGATGCAGATCCATGGGGCCCGGGCGGGAAAATGACTCCACCAGTGAAATGCGTATCAGGTTTTTAGGAGCGCTGTAATGCCTGACATCTATCACTTCTTCCAGCAGCTGGTTAACGGCCTGACCGTTGGCAGCACGTATGCCCTGATCGCCATCGGCTATACGATGGTCTACGGCATCATTGGAATGATCAACTTCGCCCACGGCGAGGTCTACATGATCGGCTCCTACGTGGCGTTCATCGCCATCGCCGGGCTGGCCATGATGGGACTCGACAGTGTCCCGCTGTTGATGACCGCGGCTTTCATCGCGAGCATCGTGGTCACCAGTTCCTATGGCTACAGCATCGAACGGATCGCCTACCGCCCCCTGCGCGGCAGCAACCGTCTGATCCCGTTGATTTCCGCCATCGGTATGTCGATCTTCCTGCAGAACACGGTACTGCTTTCGCAAGACTCCAAGGACAAATCCATTCCCAACCTGATCCCGGGCAACTTCGCCATCGGGCCAGGCGGGGCACATGAAGTGCTGATTTCCTACATGCAAATCGTGGTGTTCGTGGTGACCCTGGTCGCCATGCTCGGCCTCCCGCTGTTCATCTCCCGTTCCCGTCTGGGCCGCGCCTGCCGCGCCTGTGCCGAGGACATCAAGATGGCCAACCTGCTGGGCATCAACACCAACAACATCATCGCGCTGACCTTCGTCATCGGTGCGGCCCTGGCCGCCATCGCCGCGGTGCTGTTGAGCATGCAATACGGCGTGATCAACCCCAACGCCGGCTTCCTGGTGGGCCTGAAAGCCTTCACCGCCGCGGTACTGGGCGGCATCGGCAGCATCCCCGGCGCCATGCTCGGCGGGCTGGTGCTGGGCGTGGCCGAAGCCTTTGGCGCCGACATCTTCGGCGACCAGTACAAGGACGTCGTGGCATTCGGCTTGTTGGTTCTGGTTCTGTTATTCCGGCCGACCGGCATCCTGGGCCGCCCGGAGGTTGAAAAAGTATGACTAGGCATCTCAAATCGGCGCTTTTCAGCGCCCTGCTGGTCTGGGCCGTGGCCTACCCGGTACTGGGTCTTAAACTGACCATCGTCGGCATCAACCTGGAAGTGCACGGCACCAGCCCGGCCATCCTGGCGACCATCGCCGTGTGCTCGCTGCTGATGTTCGTGCGCGTGCTGTTCAGCACGCAGATCAGCGCGGCGTGGAAGTCTTCGCCCGGCCTGCCGGTGATGCCGGCCAAGGCCAGCAACTTCCTGACCCTGCCGAGCACCCAGCGCTGGATCGTGCTGGGCTTGATCGTCGTGGCCCTGGTGTGGCCGTTCTTCGGTTCGCGCGGCGCGGTGGACATCGCCACGCTGATCCTGATCTACGTGATGCTGGGCCTGGGCCTGAACATCGTCGTAGGCCTGGCCGGCCTGCTGGACCTGGGTTACGTCGGTTTCTACGCCGTCGGCGCCTACAGCTACGCGCTGCTGTCCCATTACTTCGGCCTGAGCTTCTGGATCTGCCTGCCGATTGCCGGGATGATGGCCGCCACCTTCGGTTTCCTGCTGGGTTTCCCGGTCCTGCGCTTGCGCGGCGACTACCTGGCGATCGTGACCCTGGGTTTTGGCGAGATCATCCGCCTGTTCCTACGCAACCTGACCGACATCACCGGTGGCCCGAACGGCATCAGCAACATCGAGAAACCGACGTTCTTCGGCCTGACCTTCGAACGTAAAGCCGCCGAAGGCTTGCAGACCTTCCACGAGTACTTCGGCCTGGAATACAGCTCGATCAACAAGGTGATCTTCCTCTACCTGGTTGCTCTGTTGCTGGCCCTGGCCGCGTTGTTCGTCATCAACCGCCTGCTGCGCATGCCGATCGGCCGTGCGTGGGAAGCGCTGCGTGAAGACGAAATCGCTTGCCGTGCCCTGGGTCTCAACCCCACCGTGATCAAACTGTCGGCCTTTACCCTCGGCGCTGCGTTCGCCGGTTTTGCCGGCAGCTTCTTCGCTGCTCGCCAGGGCCTGGTGACACCGGAATCCTTCACCTTCATCGAGTCGGCGATCATCCTTGCCATCGTGGTACTGGGCGGGATGGGCTCGCAACTGGGCGTGATCCTGGCGGCGATCGTGATGATCCTGCTGCCGGAAATGATGCGTGAATTCAGTGAATACCGCATGTTGATGTTCGGCGCCTTGATGGTGCTGATGATGATCTGGCGTCCTCAAGGTCTGCTGCCTATGCAACGCCCCCACATGGAGCTGCGCAAATGAGCCGCGAGATCCTGAAAGTCGAAAACCTGAGCATGCGCTTCGGCGGTTTGCTGGCGGTCAACGGCGTAGCCCTGACCGTGCAAGAGAAGCAAGTGGTTGCCCTCATCGGGCCGAACGGCGCGGGCAAGACCACCGTGTTCAACTGCCTGACCGGCTTCTACCAGCCAACTGGCGGCACCATCCTGCTGGACGGCGAGCCCATCCAGGGCCTGCCCGGTCACCACATCGCCCGCAAGGGCGTGGTGCGCACCTTCCAGAACGTGCGGCTGTTCAAGGACATGACAGCGGTCGAGAACCTGTTGATCGCCCAGCACCGTCACTTGAACACCAACTTCTTTGCCGGCCTGTTCAAGACCCCGGCGTTTCGCAAGAGCGAACGCGAGGCCATGGAATACGCCGAGTACTGGCTGGACAAGGTCAACCTCACCGAGTTTGCCAACCGTACCGCCGGGACCCTGGCCTACGGTCAGCAACGGCGCCTGGAAATCGCCCGCTGCATGATGACCCGCCCGCGGATCCTCATGCTCGACGAACCGGCCGCCGGCCTGAACCCGAAGGAAACCGAAGACCTGAAGGCGCTGATCGGCGTGCTGCGTGAGGAGCACAACGTCACCGTGCTGCTGATCGAGCACGACATGAAGCTGGTCATGAGCATTTCCGACCACATCGTCGTGATCAACCAGGGCACGCCCCTGGCCGACGGCACGCCGGAGCAGATCCGCGACAATCCTGAAGTGATCAAAGCCTACCTGGGGGAAGCGTAAATGCTGCAGTTCGAAAACGTTTCCACCTTCTACGGCAAGATCCAGGCCCTGCACAGCGTCAACGTCGAGGTCCGCCAGGGCGAAATCGTCACGCTGATCGGTGCCAACGGCGCCGGCAAATCAACGTTGCTGATGCCGCTCTGCGGTTCGCCCCAGGCCCACAGCGGCAGCATCCGCTACATGGGTGAGGAATTGGTGGGCCAGGACTCGGCGCAGATCATGCGCAAGAGCATCGCCGTGGTGCCTGAGGGCCGTCGGGTATTTGCCCGTCTGACCGTGGAAGAAAACCTCGCCATGGGCGGTTTTTTCACTGACAAGGGCGACTATCAGGAACAGATGGACAAGGTCTTGCACCTTTTCCCACGCCTGAAAGAACGCTTTACCCAGCGCGGCGGCACCATGTCCGGCGGCGAACAGCAAATGCTCGCCATCGGCCGTGCGCTGATGAGCAAGCCCAAGCTGCTGCTGCTCGACGAGCCGTCCCTGGGACTGGCACCGATCATCATCCAGCAGATCTTCGACATCATCGAACAGCTGCGCAAGGATGGCGTGACGGTGTTCCTGGTGGAGCAGAACGCCAACCAGGCGCTGAAAATCGCCGACCGGGCGTACGTGCTGGAGAACGGTCGCGTGGTGATGCAAGGCACCGGTGAAGCGCTGCTGACCGACCCGAAAGTGCGCGAGGCGTACTTGGGCGGTTAAGTCTGGCGCAAGAAAAAACGGCCTTCGGGCCGTTTTTTTTTGCGCAATGTAGGAGCTGTCGAGCGAAGCGAGGCTGCGATCTTGTCCCGGACAATTGAATCTCAAGCGAAAGATCAAGATCATAAGATCGCAGGCTTCGCCAGCTCCTACAGACCTCAGCGGGAGCAAGCTCCCTCGCCACGGGTGTGGGGAAAACCGAAAAAAATCTGCAGACGCTGTAACGCTTTCCCCTCTCCCTCCTCTAGTTCAGTAGACCGACACTAACGCCGGTTCATTTCCCTGAAGACTGGAGAATCACCATGACTGCTTCGACCCGCACCCTGTCCGCCACCGCCCTGGTCCTGGCCCTGGGTTCTGCCCTGAGCATGACAGCCGTCTCGACCGTCCACGCAGCCGACGACACCATGGAGAAATGCTTCGGCGTTGCCCTAAAAGGCAAGAACGATTGCGCCGCCGGTGCCGGCACCACCTGCGCCGGTACGGCAAAAATGGACTATCAGGCCAACGCCTGGAAATCGGTGCCCAAAGGCACTTGCACCACCCTGGAGAGCAAAACTTCCCCGACCGGTTTCGGCCAGCTCGAAGCGTTCAAAGCCAAATCCTGATCGCATCAGCCTGAGGCCCGTCACCATGTTGAAGACCCCTTCCCTCGTCCCTGATAGCTGGCTGCCGCCTAGGGCGGGGCTGGGGCTCAAGAGTGAGCATTTTCGTGAAGTGCTCCAGACCCGACCGGATCTGGGCTTTTTCGAAGTGCACGCGGAAAACTACATGGTGGCGGGCGGGCCGCTTCATCACTTCCTGGGGCGGATACGCGAGCAGTACCCGCTGTCATTGCATGGTGTCGGTCTGTCGATCGGTGGGGAGGGGCCGCTGGATGTTGCGCATCTGCAGCGCCTGGCCGCATTGATCGAACGCTATCAGCCCCAGTCTTTTTCCGAACACCTGGCCTGGTCCAGCCACGGCCCGGTGTTCCTCAATGACCTGCTCCCCCTGGCCTACGACGAAGCAACCCTCGACCGCGTCTGCCAGCACATCGATCAGGTCCAGAGCAGCCTCAAACGCGTGCTGTTGCTGGAAAACCCGGCCACCTACCTGGCCTTCGAAGCCTCGACCCTCGACGAGCCACACTTCATCAGCGAAGTGATCCGCCGTACTGGCTGCGGCCTGCTGCTGGATGTGAACAACGTCTACGTTTCGTGCATCAACCACTGCCGCGATCCCTTGGCCTACCTCGATGCCCTGCCCTTGCACGCGACCGGCGAAATTCACCTTGCAGGCTTTGCCGAAGACACCGACAGCCTCGGCGAGCGCCTGCTGATAGATGATCACGGCGCCCCCATCGACCACGCCGTCTGGCAACTGTATCTCAAGGTGCTGGAGCGGATCGGGCCGGTGGCCACCTTGATCGAGCGCGACAATCACGTTCCTGCGTGGGAGGTGCTGCTGGCCGAAGCGCGCCAGGCCGATCGTCTGTTGAGCGCCGCAGGAGCGCGGTCATGAGCAACCAACACGCCTTCACCGCCGCCCTGCTCGACCCGCGCAAAGCGTGTCCGCCCGGCTTGGTCAGCGCCAACGGCGCGGCCCCGGAAAGCCGTTTCGCGGTGTACCGCAATAACGTGCTCGGTTCATTGATCAACGCCCTGGCCGACAACTATCCGGTGGTGGTGCATCTGGTGGGAGAGGAATTCTTTCGGGCCATGGCCGGGGTCTACGTCCAATCGACAGCGCCGCGAAGCCCGGTGATGAGCGACTACGGGGACGCCTTTGCCGAGTTCATCAAACACTTCGAACCCGCCGCCAGCGTGCCGTACCTGACGGACGTCGCTCGCCTGGAGCGACTGCATCTACAAGCTTGGCATGCCGCCGACGCCGAGCCCATGGCGGAAGAACAAATTGTAAAGGCGCTGTCGTTCCCCACGCTGGCGGGGCACCTGAAGATTGGGCTCCACCCGTCACTGCGCCTGCTGCAATCGCCCTTCGCCGTGGTGACGATCTGGGCCGCCCATCAGCACCAGACGCCGGTGCCGTTCGAAGCGTTCCCCGCGCAAAACGCCTTGGTGCTGCGCCACGGCCTGGACGTGAAGGTGTTTGCGATCAGTCACGCTGCCCATGGCTTTATCACGGCCCTGCAACAGGGGGTGTCCCTGATTGCAGCCATTGAAGCCTCAAACGACCTCGACCTGGAACACACCCTGGCGGGCCTCATCCGTCACCAGGCCATCACTCACCTCCTCGCCGAACAGGTGTCTCCATGAACGCCCTGATTGCCGGTTTCATTCAATGGCTGGAGAAAATCCCCCACAGCCTGATCGCCTTCGTTGCACGTTTCTCGATTGCCGCGGTGTTCTGGAAATCCGGCCAGACCAAAATCGAAGGCCTGGCCATCGACCTGCTCGATGGCACCTTCCAGATCGGCCTGCCGCACCTGGCGGACTCGACCATTCCCCTGTTCAAAAGCGAATACGCCCTGCCGCTGCTGTCGCCGGAACTGGCCGCGTACCTGGCGGCCTCAGCCGAGCATGTGTTCCCGATCCTGATCCTGCTTGGCCTGGCGACACGCTTTTCGGCGCTGGCCTTGCTCGGCATGACCGTGACCATCCAGCTGTTCGTCTACCCGGACGCCTACCCGACCCATGGCACCTGGGCAGCAGTCTTGCTCTACCTGATGGCCCGTGGGCCGGGGCTGCTGTCGATCGATCACTTGATTGCCAAGCGCAACGCCTATTGATTACGACTGGAAACTCCTGTGGGAGCGAGCCTGCACGCGATAGCGGTGGGTCAGCTTGCACAAATGCCGGATGTGCCATCGCCTTCGCGAGCAGGCTCGCTCCCACAAGGGTTATCCAATAGGTTGAGACCATTACTACTTGAGTCGATCCAACGCCTCGCCGCTGCGCTTGAACCAGTCGATCAAGTAGTCGGCCAGCACCTGGGTGCGTTTGGGCAGGCCGCCCTGGTACGGGTGCACCAGGTACATCGGCATGCGCCGGGTCTGGTAATCGCGCAGCAGCCAATGCAGGCGTCCGTCAGCCAACTCTTCATGCAGCAGGTACGACGGCAGCCGGGCGATTCCGGCATCAGCCAGGGCGGCTTTTTTCAGCAGGCTGTAATGATTGCTGGCGAACGGCCCCGAGACGCGGACCCTCAGCAATTCGTGGTGCTGGTGGTAAAGCCATTCTTCCCGACCGCTGTAGTGGCTGTTGAGCAAGCAACGGTGCTCGGCCAGGGCCTGGGGCGTCCCGGGTGCGCCGTAACGCTCCAAGTAGGCCGGGCTGGCGCAGGTCATTTCGTGCCACGCCAGCAGTGGCCGGGCCACCAGCCGTTCATCGATGGCAGCGTCGGAACGGATCGCCAGGTCGAAACCATCGCGGCGCAAGTCACGGTAACCGTTGTTGAGCTCCAGTTCGATCTGCACGTCGGGATAGGTGCGAGCGAACTCCGTCAACAAACCCTCGAAGAACGTTTCGCCCAACGAAACCGGCACCGTCATACGCACCGGCCCGGAGATGTCATCCTTCAACCGCGCCACTCCCTGACGCGCCCTTTCTACCTGCACCAACAATGCCTGGGCCTGGGGCAACAACGCCGCCCCTGCCGCCGTGAGGCTCAAGCGCCGAGTGGTGCGTTGCAGCAACACCACTGAAAAGCGCTTCTCTAACAGGCTGATGCGCTTGGACAACTGGCCCTTGCTGCACCCCAACTGCTGGGCCGCCAAGGTGAAACTGCCGGCCTCTATCAACACGGCAAATGCCGCCAGGTCATCCATTTCGCTCATTGGATTGTTTCCAAATGAAAACCAAAGGTTGCCTATTAGCATGATTATCAATGGAAAGAACCCCTCTAGACTGAAAACTCATTCGCCCCATTGAGGAACTGCTCATGAAAATCCTGTTGATCGGCGCCAACGGCACCATTGGTACGGCCATCGATAACGAACAGTCGCCCCGCCACGAAATCGTTCGGATCGGCCGCCACAGCGGTGAATTGCAAGTGGATATCAGCGACAGCGCCTCGATTCGCGCTATGTTCGAGAAGACCGGCCGTTTCGCTGCCTTGGTCTGCGCCGCCGGCAACGGCACCGTTGCGCCCCTGGCCGAGATGACCGAAGACAGCTTTGCCCTGGGTTTGAAAGACAAACTGATGGGCCAGGTCAACCTGCTGCTGATCGGCCGCGAATTCGCCAATGATGGCGCGTCCTTCACCCTCACCACCGGCGTGCTCAGCCACGATCCGATCAAGAGTGGTGCGTCGGCGGCCCTGGTCAACGGGGCCCTGGACAGCTTCGTGCGCGCCGCGGCAATCGAGTTGCCACGAGGCATGCGGGTCAACTCGGTGAGCCCGAACGTGCTACTGGAAGCCATGGACAAATACGCGCCTTATTTCCGCGGCTTCAAACCCGTTCCCGCAGCGGATGTGGCATTGGCCTACGCCAAGAGTGTCGAAGGCTTGCAAACCGGTCAGACGTTTCACGTGGGTTGACCGATCACCTACCCGTGTAGGAGCTGCCGAAGGCTGCGATCTTTTGATCTTTTGATCTTTGGTCTTTCAATCAAGACTCAATTGCCGGGGGAAAGATCGCAGCCTCGTTGCACTCGACAGCTCCTACACAGCTCCTACACCGCTCCTATGGGTTGTGATGTGGGATCAGTCTGAGTAACGTGGCGACACTTGTCTGGAGACCCAATGATGCGTGCCGCTCGTTCCCTGTTGTTTGTCGCCCTCCTCCCGATTTTCGCCGGCTGCCAGTTGCTCGAAGCGCCGCGCCAGAGCGCGTCCCATGCCGGGCAAACGCGTATGCAAGGCGAACTGACGGCGGCGGATGGCAAGCTGATGTTCCAGCCCTGCCAGGAACAGCGCCGCTACATCGTCAATGACGCCGGCGGCACCAGCGTCCTGCAGCAAGCCGCCACCCTGGCGGACGACAGCGGCAAATTGTTTGCCGACCTGCGTGGCCGCATCGTTTCCAGCGCATCGGCCGGTACCGACAGCCAGTTGGACGTCGAGCAACTGTATCGCCTGGAACCTTCGGGGACCATTTGCGACAACATTGACTTCAAACGCATGATTCTGCGCGCAACGGGCCACAGTCCGGAATGGACCCTCACGGCCAGCGGCAAGGGCCTGGTACTGGATCGCGTAGGTCAGCCGCCACTGGCAGTGCCTTATGTCGAAGAGCAATTGGGCGATGGCCGCTTCAACCTCGGCACCGAAGCCAACGGCGAGAAGGTCGAACTCTGGGTGACACCAGCACGCTGTGTCGACAGCGCCACTGGCAGCGTGCAGCACATGAGCGCCGAATTGCGGGTCAACGGCCAAGTCCAGCGCGGCTGCGCCTACTTCGGTGGCGCGCGCGACGACTGATTCACCGCTTTTGGCTTATAATCGCCGGTTCACGCCCTGGTGCAGTTGTGCATCCCGCGAACCGGACCCCGCCATGTTACGAATCACCGAACTCAAGCTGCCAATCGATCACCCCGAAGACGACCTGCGCCCTGCCATCCTGCAGCGCCTGGGCATCGCCAGCGATGACCTGCTCGACTTCACCTTGTTCAAGCGCAGCTACGACGCGCGCAAGAAATCCTCGGAACTGTGCTTCATCTACACCCTCGACCTGACGGTGCGCGATGAAGCCAGCCTGCTGCGCAAGTTCGCCGATGACCGTAACGTCAACGAAGCGCCGGATGTCAGTTACAAAGTGGTGGGCCAGGCGCCGACCGACCTGAGCGAACGGCCGATCGTGGTCGGCTTCGGCCCGTGCGGGATCTTCGCCGCCCTGTTGCTGGCACAGATGGGCTTCAAGCCGATCATCCTCGAGCGTGGCCCGGAAGTGCGCCAGCGCACCAAGGACACCTGGGGCCTGTGGCGCAAAAGCGTGCTCAACCCCGAGTCCAACGTGCAGTTCGGTGAAGGTGGCGCGGGGACGTTTTCCGACGGCAAGCTCTACAGCCAGATCAAGGATCCGAAATTCCTCGGTCGCAAGGTCCTGCACGAATTCGTCAAGGCCGGTGCGCCGGAAGAAATCCTCTACGTCAGCAAACCGCACATCGGCACCTTCCGCCTGACAGGCGTGGTGGAAACGATGCGCGAGCAGATTCGCGCCCTGGGCGGTGAAGTGCGCTTCGGGCAGCGGGTCACCGACGTTTTGATCGAAGACGGTCAACTGGTGGGCGTCGAGCTGGCCAGCGGTGAGCAGATCCATTCGAAACACGTAATCCTGGCCTTGGGCCACAGCGCCCGGGACACGTTCCGCATGCTCCACGGTCGGGGCGTGTACATGGAAGCCAAGCCGTTCTCGGTGGGTTTCCGTATCGAACACCCGCAATCGCTGATCGACAGTGCGCGCCTGGGCAAATACGCTGGCCATCCGAAACTCGGCGCCGCCGACTACAAGCTGGTGCACCACGCCAAGAATGGGCGTTCGGTGTACAGCTTCTGCATGTGCCCGGGCGGCACCGTGGTGGCGGCGACGTCCGAGCCGAACCGCGTCGTGACCAACGGCATGAGCCAGTATTCGCGCAATGAGCGCAACGCCAACTCCGGCATCGTCGTCGGCATTACCCCGGACGTGGATTATCCAGGTGGCCCACTGGCCGGGATCGAATTGCAGGAACGCCTGGACTCCCATGCGTTCGTGCTCGGCGGCAGCAACTACGAGGCTCCGGCGCAACTGGTGGGCGACTTCATCGCCGGCAAGCCGTCTACAGCCCTGGGCAGCGTCGAACCTTCCTACAAACCAGGGGTGTCCCTCGGTGACTTGGCCTTGGCCCTGCCGGATTTCGCCATCGAAGCTATCCGCGAGGCCCTGCCGGCGTTCGAGAAACAGATCCGCGGCTACTCGCTGCATGCCGCCGTGCTGACCGGCATCGAAACCCGCACCTCATCGCCCCTGCGCATCACCCGAAACGAGTCGCTGCAGAGCCTGAACGTCAAGGGCCTGTTCCCGGCGGGTGAAGGCGCAGGCTACGCGGGCGGGATCCTGTCGGCGGGGGTGGACGGGATTCGGATTGCCGAGGCGGTGGCGCGGGATATCCTGGGTCTCGAGGGCTGAGGGGCCAATGCTGTTCACTCAAGGCAGCGTCTTGCCTAAATAGACAGCATCACCCTGTGGGAGCGAGCTTGCTCGCGATGGCGGCCTGGCATTCAACACAGCTGTTGACTGATCCACCGCTATCGCGAGCAAGCTCGCTCCCACAAGGGATCTCGGGGGCTTTCAGATTCAGATATTCGCCCGCAACACACTCTCCGGCAGCGCCGCGCCCCGCTCCACACTCGCCGCCACGATGTCCATCAGCCCATTCAACTCATAACCCTGGGCCTTGAGCCACGCCGGGTCGTAATAGGTCGTGGCATAACGCTCGCCACCGTCACACAAGATCGCCACGATCGATCCCGATTCCCCGGCATCTGCCATCTGCCGGGCCGCCATGAGTGCGCCGATCAGGTTGGTGCCGCTGGACCCACCGACCCGTCGTCCCACGCGCTCGGCCAGGTAGTGCATGGCCGCCAGTGACAAGGCATCCGGAACCTTGACCATCGCATCGATGACTTTCGGCAGGAACGACGCCTCGACCCGCGGCCGGCCGATGCCCTCGATGCGTGAACCGCAGTCCAGGCGCAGGCTCGCATCGCCACTGCGGTAGTAGTCGAAGAACACGGAACGCTCGGCGTCGGCGCATAACACGCGGGTGCCGTGCTGGCGGTAACGGACATAACGTCCCAGGGTCGCCGTGGTGCCGCCGGTGCCAGGGCTGGAAATCAGCCAAGCGGGCTCCGGATGCCGCTCGAAGCGCATCTGCTGGAAGATCGATTCGGCAAAGTAGTTATTGGCCCGCCAGTCCGTGGCGCGCTCGGCGTAGGTGAACTGGTCGATGAAGTGCCCATCATGCTCGCGGGCCAAGCGTTCGGATTCGGCGTAGAGCTGCGTAGGGTCGTCCACCAGGTGGCTCTGGCCGCCATAGAACGCAATCTGTGCGATTTTTTCCCTGGAGGTGGTCGCCGGCATCACCGCAATGAACGGCAGGCCCAGCAACCTGGCGAAGTAAGCCTCGGAAATCGCCGTCGAACCGCTGGAGGCCTCGATCACTGGCGCACCGGGCTTGAGCCAGCCGTTACACAACGCATAGAGAAACAGCGAGCGCGCCAGCCGATGCTTGAGGCTGCCGGTGGGATGGCTGGACTCATCCTTGAAATACAGTTCAATGCCCGGCAGGCCAGGCAGCGGCAGCGGAATCAGGTGGGTATCGGCGCTGCGCTGGAAGTCAGCCTCAATGATGCGGATCGCTTCGCGGGCCCACTGGCGATGGTCGTTCATGGTGTTTTCTCACTGATCGGTTCGACGCGGGGAAATCACGCGGTCGTGCAGGCAAAGGCTGGCGTTCGGAAAAACCAGACGCCAGCTTAGGAAAAAACCGACATCGCGCACAGGTACAGCTAAGGTCCAATATGGCCCGTAACTGCCGACTGCGTGGCGCAGGCCTTGTAACGACATATAACAAAAAAGAATATAACTTTTGTTTTAACAACTAACAGTACGGGTTAGGGTGTGCCATCTTTTTGATTCAATGAATGGAGAGCGATCGTGGCTCTACGCAATTCTCTGACACGTTTTTTTCAATTGGAGGCTGCCAGCGGCCTGCTGCTGATCGCTGCCGCCGTGCTGGCCCTGGTCATCAACAATTCGCCGCTGTCCTGGCTGTACAACGGCCTGCTCGACACGCCGGTGGTTGCCCAAGTCGGCGCGCTGAAGATCGCCAAACCCTTGCTGCTGTGGATCAACGATGGCCTGATGGCGATGTTCTTCCTGCTCATCGGTCTCGAGGTCAAGCGTGAGGTCCTCGATGGGCAGTTGTCGAAACCTTCGCAAATCGTCCTGCCAGGGGCGGCGGCGATTGGCGGTATGGTGGTGCCCGCCCTGATTTATTGGTTTCTCAACCGCGACAATCCTCCCGCCCTCGCTGGCTGGGCAATTCCCACCGCCACCGACATCGCGTTCGCCCTCGGTGTGCTGGCCTTGCTTGGCAAGCGGGTGCCGGTGTCGCTCAAGCTGTTCCTGATGACCCTGGCGATCATCGACGACCTGGGCGCCATTATCATCATCGCCATCTTCTACTCCGGCGCCCTGTCGACCTTGTCGCTCATGCTCTCGGCCGCCTGCATCGCCGCGTTGGTGGCGATGAACCGGATGGGGGTGGTCAAGCTCGGGCCCTACATGGTCGTGGGCCTGATCCTCTGGATCTGCGTACTCAAGAGCGGTGTCCATGCCACCCTGGCCGGGGTAACCCTGGCGTTCTGCATCCCGTTGCGCACGAGAAACGCCGAGACCTCGCCGCTGCTGACCCTGGAACATGCCCTGCATCCCTGGGTGGCCTACGGCATCCTGCCGCTGTTCGCTTTCGCCAATGCTGGCCTGTCCCTGAGCGGCGTCACCGTCGAAAGCTTCACCCATCACGTGCCGATGGGTATCGCCATCGGCCTGTTGCTGGGCAAGGCCGTCGGCGTCTTCGGCCTGACCTGGCTGGCGGTGAAAATCGGCATCGCCAGCCTGCCCGCCGGGGCCAATTGGGGGCAGATCCGGGGGGTGGCGATCCTTTGCGGGATCGGCTTTACCATGAGCCTGTTCGTCGGCTCCCTCGCGTTCGAGCCGGGTGTAAGTGACTACGCCGGCATGGATCGGATGGGGATTCTTACGGGTTCGATTCTGGCGGCGTTGTTGGGGTATGCGGTGACGGCGGCGGCTAGTCGTAAGCCTGCATTGCCAAGCTGATCTAGCTTTTTTAAAGCCATTCCGGACGGTGTGTATATCCGTTGCTGCGGTAACGGCCACTGGCGGTTCCGCTTTTACAGCGGGTCACTTTTGGAAAAGCGCCAAAAGTAACCAAAAGCGCTTTGCCCCACCACTCGGCACCTCGCCTAGGCTCGGTGTGCCCTCACTCCGGCATTGCTCCGTGGGCCGCCGCGAAGGGCCATCCATGGCCCAGCGCGGCTAACCCGGCATCCATGCCGGGTTGCCCACTGCGCAATGCCTGCGTTCGGCCAGCGTGGTTTAACGGGGCGCCCAGATCAAAATCAAGATCCAAAGCAAGAGCAAGAGCAAGCGGGGCATAGGCCGGCACTTATATGGCTGAGCCACCGCTATCGCGAGCAAGCTCGCTTGTATGGTAGGACTTGAAGGGAGGAGGAGGGACAAGGCTCGATTCTGACTGTTCGCGCAGTACAGACCGT
>NZ_JABAEE010000025.1:0-78268 GCF_023701885.1 Pseudomonas sp. CG7
GCGATGAAGAGGCTGTAGTAGCGGTAGGCGACCTGGTAGATGGCCACGGCGGCGACGACGATCCAGAGGGCGTTGATCGCCTCGCCTCGACGCAAGGCCACGACGCCCAGGGCGCTCGCACCTATGACGGCCAGCAGTAGCCAGGGCAGATGGCGTAGCAGGCTATTATTGTTTTTCATTTTTATATTCCAGCCAGGGTGGACAAGAAAGATAGCCACTGGAGTTTAGCGCTAACCTGGGCAAAGGCCATACCCGACTTTCGTCTGTCTGTTGCCGAACGGTGACGATGCGCTCCCAGTTCGGTCTATAGTCAGTGAATCTCCAGAGGGAATGCGTAATGAGCGAACGTCGCCGCTTCGTACGAGGTGAATTCCATGCCAGGACCGAACTGAGCCAGGGCCCGTTTATCTGGCCGGTGGAGTTATTGGAGTTATCCCTCAAGGGGCTGCTGATCACCACACCCGAACCCTGGCTTGGCGCCCCCGACCAACCCTTCATGGCGGATATCCATTTGAGCCCTGACGCGGAGATCAAAATGGAAGTTCGGTTGGCCCATGATGACCATGGTCACCTGGGCTTCGTCTGCGAACATATCGACCTGGCTTCCATCGCACACCTACGCCGATTGATAGAGCTGAACCTGGGCGACCCTAAGGAGCTGGAGCGGGAGTTGAAGGCTTTGATCCATATTTGAAAAGCCCCGCCGCAGCCCCCGTGTGCACAGTCCCCGCCCTGGGCACGATCCCCTGTGGCGAGGGAGCTTGCTCCCGCTGGGCTGCGTAGCAGCCCCAAGAGCAGCAACTCCACCAACCTGACACACCGCGATGCATATTTGAGGGGCTGCTGCGCACCCCAGCGGGAGCAAGCTCCCTCGCCACGGAGGCCTGCATCCGCCTCGGCATTATTCGAACAACGCATCCAACGCCTGTTCCAGGCGTGTCACCGCAATGATCTGCAACCCCGCCGGCGCTTCCTTCGGCGCGTTCCCCTTGGGCACGATGGCGCGTTTGAAGCCGTGCTTGGCGGCTTCCTTGAGCCGCTCCTGCCCGCTGGGCACCGGTCGCACCTCCCCCGACAGCCCGACTTCACCAAACACCACCAGATCATGGGGCAGCGGCCGGTTGCGCAGGCTGGACATGACCGCCGCCATCAACGCGAGGTCGGATGCGGTCTCCAGTACCTTGACCCCACCCACGACATTGAGGAACCCGTCCTGGTCATGTGTCGGGATCCCACCGTGGCGATGCAATACCGCCAGCAGCATGGCCAGCCGGTTCTGATCCAGGCCCAGGGTGACCCGTCGTGGGTTCGCCAAGTGACTGTCGTCCACCAGCGCCTGCACCTCGACCAACATCGGCCGGGGCCCTTCCCACGTTGCCATGACCACGCTACCGGGGACTTCTTCCTGGGCACGTGTCAGAAAGATCGCCGACGGGTTCGAGACTTCTTTCAGGCCCCTGTCGGTCATGCCGAACACCCCCAGTTCATTGACCGCGCCAAAGCGATTCTTCACCGCCCGTAGCAAACGCAGGCGCCCATCGGATTCGCCTTCGAAATACAACACGGTGTCGACCATGTGCTCCAACACCCGCGGTCCTGCCACCGCACCTTCCTTGGTGACATGGCCCACCAGGAAAATCGCCGTGCCGCTCTGCTTGGCGTAGCGCACCAGCAACGCCGCGCTTTCACGCACTTGGGACACGCCGCCCGGGGCCGACTGCAGTTGTTCGGTGAAAATGGTCTGGATCGAGTCGATGACCATCACCTTGGGCTTTTCCAGGCGCGCCGTGGCAATGATGGTTTCGATGCAGGTCTCGGTCATGACCCGCAGCTGGTCCTGGGGCAAGCCCAGGCGCCGGGCGCGCATGGCGACCTGTTGCTGGGACTCTTCGCCTGTGACCTACAACGCCGGCATGCGCGTGGCGAGGTTGCACAAGGTTTGCAACAGGATGGTGGATTTACCGATGCCCGGATCGCCACCGATCAGCACCACCGAGCCGTCCACCAAGCCGCCCCCCAGCACCCGATCCAATTCACCGGACGCGGTGGAGAAACGCGGGATTTCTTCGACGCTGACTTCGGCCAGGGTCTTGATCTGCGCCTGTTGGCCGGCCCAGCCCGTGCGCCCGGTAGGGGCCGCCGCGCCGCCGCTTTCCACCATGGTTTCGGTCAGGGTGTTCCAGGCTCCGCATTCACTGCATTGTCCGGCCCACTTGGGGAAGGTCGAGCCGCACTCGGTGCAGCCGTACATGCGCTTTGCCTTGGCCATCTCAACTCCGGGGTAAAAACCGCGATGATAGCAGGCGGGCTTTATTGCGGGGCCGGCAATCTGATTTCACCGTTGGCCAGATTCGTCGCGGTATTGCCCAACGGATCCCTGGCCTCCAGGTCGGCGCCCTTGGCCTTCAAGGCATCGAGCAACTCGCCACGCTTGAACAGGCCGGCATACATCGCGGCGGTCTGCCCCGCGCCATTGCGTTGGTCCGGGCTGCAGTCGGTGGACAATAAACGACGCGCAATCTGCACTTCGCCTTTAAAAATGGCGCCCATCAGTGCGGTGTTGCCACGCTTGTCCTGGGCACAGGCATCGGCCCCCGCGGCCAGCAACCGCTCCACCGCCGGCCCGTGGCCGTGATAGGCCGCCAGAATCAGCGCGGTGTAGCCCTTCTCATCCCGGGTATCCAACGAGTAGCCGGCCTCGATAAACGTATCGAGCATCGGCACGTCGCCCCGACGCGCGGCGTCGAAATAATAACTTTGCAGTTGCTCCTGCACCGCCGCCGGTTCGGTGGCTATTGGTTGATCGGCCAGTGCATTCACTGACCAGGCCACAAGCATCGATAAAAGCAATTTACCCATCATGACGTCTCCTCATTCCTCAAAGACTGTGGGAGCGAGCTTGCTCGCGATGCAGACACTGCGGTGCACAGCCAGACCGAGTTGCCTGCATCGCGAGCAAGCTCGCTCTCACAGATGGATCAGTCGCTCAGTTTTTCCGCCAGCGCCTTGACCCGGGCCAGGTCGCCTTTGGCAACACGGGCCACGCCAGTGCCGTATTCAGGATCGGCCTTGTAGAGGAACGACAGGATGATGTGCTTGCTCTCGTCATCGGTGGTCGCCAGGGAGCCACCAAAGCTTTCGATCAAGTCATCACGCTCTTTCTTGCTGAACGAACGATACAGATCACCGGCCTGCTTGAAGTTCTGCTCGCGCTGGATCTTCGCCTGCTGGGTGCTGCCGCTCAGCGCGGCCTGGCTGTAGCGTGCCGCTTGCGGTTCTTCGCGAGGCATCAGGCGGCTCGGTTGGTAATTCACGCCGGTGCTGGTGCTGCCCGGGTTCATCGCGCCGTCCTGGTTGCCGTTGTTCACCGCCACCTTGGGGGCGTTGATCGGCAACTGCAGGGCATTGGCGCCTATCCGGTACATTTGCGTATCGGCGTAGGAAAACACCCGTCCCTGGAGCAAACGGTCCTCGGAAGGCTCGATGCCCGGCACCAGGTTGGCCGGCGCCATGGCCACCTGCTCGGTTTCTTGGAAGACATTCGCCGGATTACGGTTCAAGACCATTTGCCCGACCTTGCGCTCAGCCACACCCGGCCAGATCTTGGTCGCGTCCAATGGATCGAAATCAAACTTGGCCAGGTCCTGTGGATTCAACACTTGGACGTACAAGTCCCACTTCGGGAAGTCGCCCTTATTGATATGACTGACCAAGTCATTGGTCATATGGCTGTAATCTTGACCCTGAACTTTCACAACTTCTTTCGGATCGAGATTTTTCAAACCCTGCAAACTTTTCCAATGAAACTTCACATAATGAACTTCACCCTTAGCGTTAACCAATTTGTAGGCATGCACACCATTACCGTCCATTTCACGATAACTGGCGGGCGTGCCGGCGTTGGAATACAACTCGGTCAGGGTGCGGGTCGATTCTGGAACATGGGAGAAGAAGTCGAACCGGCGCGAATCATCGTCCAGGTTGGTCCGCGGGTCGGGTTTGAAGGCATGAACCATGTCTGGAAACTTGATGGCATCACGAATGAAAAAGGTCGGGAAGTTGTTGCCCACCAAGTCCCAGTTACCGTCGGCGGTGTAGAACTTCGTGGCGAAGCCTCGGGGGTCGCGCAGGGTTTCCGGTGAATGATTACCGTGCACCACGGCCGAAAACCGCACGAACACCGGGGTCACCTGGCCTGCGGCGAACACCTTGGCCTTGGTCAAGTCGCTGAGGTCGTCGGACACCGTGAAGGTGCCGTGGGCACCGGTACCGCGGGCATGCACCACGCGCTCGGGGATGCGTTCACGGTCGAAGCGTTGGAGCTTCTGGATCAACTGCACGTCTTGCAACAGGGTCGGACCGTTGGGACCTGCCGTTTGCGAATTCTGGTTATCGCCGACCGCCGCACCGTTGTCCCGGGTCAGGGTGGCCGCATTGACAGACAAGGATAGAAGGCTCGCGGTCAGCACAAAAAAAGCGCGGCGATGGGAATAAGCCCCGTGGCCAAGGGAAGTGTTCATAGCATGTTCCTCTGATGTTATAGAGCGCATCCATGTGCGCCATCCAGAGGCTAGTGCCGGAAAAAAGAAAACCTAAATAGAAATGCCATACCGTGCCGATAGAAAAAACGTTATAGGGCCCGGGCCTGAAACCGCGTATCGCGCGCGATTGATGGCACTTTGTAAACTTTTCCTCCCCGCTCAGGTCGATAACGGAAGCTTTGTAAGCAAGCGTTTCGAGCAAGACCCGTTGGGCTGACTTACACTGCCACTCATCTTTCATCTGTCACAAGGAATAACTCATGGGCGTGCTAAGCGAGTTCAAGGCCTTCGCGGTCAAAGGCAATGTCGTCGACATGGCCGTCGGGATCATCATCGGGGCCGCTTTTGGCAAAATCGTTTCGTCATTCGTTGGCGACGTGGTCATGCCGCCAATTGGCCTGTTGATCGGTGGCGTGGACTTCAGTGACCTGGCCATCACCCTCAAGGCCGCCCAGGGTGATGCGCCTGCGGTGGTACTGGCCTACGGTAAATTCATCCAGAGCACCATTGATTTCATCATCGTCGCGTTCGCCATCTTCATGGGCGTCAAGGCCATCAACCGCCTTAAGCGTGAAGAGGCCGTGGCTCCCAGCGCCCCGCCGGTCCCGACCAAGGAAGAGCTGCTGCTGAGTGAGATTCGCGATCTGCTCAAGGCTCAGAACGAGCGGCCCTGAGCCGTTTAATCACTGACACTTCTGTGGCGAGGAGCCAATCCTCCACACCACAACCTACCAGTAGTTTTCCACCGCCACCTGGCCCGGACGACGGGTCAGGCTCAGTTGCAGGCCCCTGGCCTTGAGCAGCTTGCGCGTGTCGTCGATCATTTGCGGGTTGCCGCATAGCATCACCCGCGAATGCTCCGGTGTCAGCGCTACGCCGGCCGCGCGCTCCAACTCGCCATTGTCGATCAGCGTAGTAATCCGCCCGTTGAGCGCTCCCAGATGCTGCTCACGGGTGATGGTCGCAATGAAACGAAACTTGTGAGCGTACTCGGCCAGGTAGTCACGCTGGGGCAGTTCCTTGATGAGCTCCTGATAGGCCAGCTCCCGTGCCTCGCGCACGCTGTAGACCAAGATGATCCGCTCGAATTTTTCCCAGACCTCGAAATCCTGGAGGATCGAAAGAAACGGCGCCACGCCCGTCCCCGTGGACAGCAACCACAGATCCCGACCGTCGACGAAGCGGTCCAGCGTCAGGTAGCCAAAAGCCTGGCGATCCACCAACAGTTCGTCACCCGGCTGCAAGCGGCTGAGTTCGCTGGTGAATTCGCCATCGGGAACCACGATGGAAAAAAATTCGAGGAATTCGTCGAATGGCGACGACACCATGGAGTACGCCCGCCAGACGGTGGCGCCGTCCGCCTTGGCGACGCCCAGCCGGGCAAACTGGCCCGCCCGGAAGCGAAAACCGCGATCCCGGGTCGTGCGCAAGGTAAATAAATGAGGCGTCAACGGCTGGACATCGAGCAGGGTCTGGCGGGTGAACTTCTCTGCGCTGTCGGTCATGGGCCACTCCTATGAGACAAGACGTGCAGTGTCCCGCAAAGTGAACCCTTTCACCACCGACGAGCGAGCAATAGCACTTTAGCTGGACTCATTCCACGCATAACTTTTACCAAAACTGTACAAAGTTATAAACGCTGCAAAAGAAATCAACCTACAGAAAAATTACATTACAGTTTTGTAAGCTAGTTAAAAAATCTCATACAAAGTTAGGAATAGTCCTACACTAAAAAATGCGCATCATGGATTGGATCCATATAGACGGATCAAACTCAGGAGAAAGCGATGGACAGGTGGAAGGATTTACAGCTGAGGAAATTATCCTGTGAAAAAGACCTGCAGACGGCCTATCGTCTGGTACTGAATTTCTTTAACAATCAAGGATTTGAATATTGTGCATTTTCAGCCTATCTCGGAAGCCCCCACAAACACACCAGTAAGGTGGACCTGAACAACTACCCTTATGGATGGGACCGGTTTTATGAACAAAACGGTTATGCAGCGAATGACCCAGTAGTAGCACATTGCAATCAATCAACGCTCCCGATCCTGTGGGAGGAGAGTGTTTTCGCTAAAGCCCCCAAGTTATGGCGGGAACTTAATCGACTGGGACTCAAGTACGGCTGGACCCAGGCCGTTCATGACGAACAAGACGCGCAATGCAGCCTGTTCAGCCTCGCACGGACTCATTGCCCCATCGATATCGAGGAGCACTATGGAAATCTCGGCTACGCCATCTATGCCAGTCAAAAACTGCATGCCCTGGCCAGCAAAAAACTGGCAGACGCCATCACAGCCCAACCCAAATGTCACTTGTCGCCAAGAGAAATCGAAGTGTTGAGGTGGTCAGCCGAAGGCAAGACGGCGTCGGAAGTGGGCAGGATTCTCTGTCTTTCCGAACGAACCGTGAATTTTCATGTGTGCAGTTGCATGCGAAAGCTAAACGTCAGCAATAAGATTTCAGCAGTGGCCAAAGCCGCCCAGATCCATGTGATCTAACCCTTGGCCCGGCGTTGCCGAGCTGAAAAACCCGCGAGTAATGTGCAACAAAAAAACGTACCATTTGCGGTTCCTCTTGAATGATGCCGCTGCTAGCACGCGACGCCGTTCATTCAGGTGGTCCCGCACAGACACCTACCTCCAGGCAGCGGGACATTCGTTGATCTCCAGAGTCCCCAGCCATGCCCCTGCTTGACAGCCCTTTCGCTCAACTTGACCTGATCCGCCAACCCGAACAGCAGAACGAACCGCTGCAAGCCTTCGATGCGGCCGACGAATACCTGCTCGCGTACCTGGCCGAACAACAACCGGTCGCGCAGACTCGGGTCCTGGTGCTCAATGACGGCTTCGGCGCCCTGGCGGCCAGCCTGGCCGGTACCGTCCTGGTGACCAGCAGCGGTGATTCCTTCCTGGCTTTGCAGGCCCTGGAGAAACACCTGGTGCGCAATGGCCGGCCCTTCGATGCGGTGCCCACGTTGCCCGCCAGCGAGCCGTTGACCGGCCCGTTCGATCGCGTCCTGATCAAAGTACCGAAAACCCTGGCCCTGCTGGAGGAACAACTGATTCGCCTGCAAGGCCAACTGGCGCCGGGCGCCCAAGTGATTGCCGGGGCCATGGTCAAGCACTTGCCCCGGGCCGCCGGCGATTTGCTGGAGCGTTACATCGGCCCGGTGCAGGCCTCACTGGCGGTGAAAAAAGCGCGGCTATTGATCGCCACGCCGCCAGCTGCCTCTTCGCCGGGCAATGTGCCGGCCGTATCGCCCTATCCCACGCGCTACTGGCTGGACGAGCCGAAGATCGAACTGCTCAACCACGCCAACGTGTTCTGCCGCGAAGGCCTGGACATCGGTACCCGTGCGTTCCTGCCCCATCTGCCAAAAAATCTCGGGACGGCCCGGGTCGCCGACCTGGGCTGTGGCAATGGCGTGCTGGCCATCGCCAGTGCCCTGCAAAACCCCGAGGCCCACTACACCTTGGTGGACGAGTCGTACATGGCCGTGCAATCGGCTGCCGAGAACTGGCGCGCGGCCTTGGGCGAACGCGAAGTGACCGTCCGGGCCGGTGATGGCCTGGCCGGGCAAGAAGCGCAGTCATTGGATGTGGTGCTGTGCAACCCGCCCTTTCACCAGCAGCAAGTGGTGGGCGATTTCCTCGCCTGGCGGATGTTCCAGCAGGCTCGCGAAGCGTTGGTGGTAGGCGGTGCGCTGTACATCGTCGGCAACCGGCACCTGGGCTACCACAGCAAACTGGCGCGGCTGTTCCGAGGCGTCGAGCAAGTGGCCGCCACGCCGAAATTCGTGATCCTCAAGGCCCGCAAATAATGATTGCCCTGTGGGAGCAAAGCTTGCCCCCACAGAGGAATCAGTGGGTGGTCAGCCCGGCGGCATTCATGAACATCCGCATCAAACTGGCGACGATGAACAACGCCAGCACGCTGCCAGCCCAGATCAGCGCCAGCCAGCCGAGCCGCTGCCAGAGTGGCTTGCGTTCGGCGGCCTCGATGTCTTTCAAGTCAGGTTTGGCCATGCTCACGCCCTCAATGGTAGCCGTCGTCATGGGTCACCTTGCCGCGGAACACGTAGTAGCTCCAGAAGGTGTACACCAGGATCAACGGAATGATGAACAGCGTGCCCACCAGCATGAAGCCTTGGCTCTGGGGCGGTGACGAGGCGTCCCAGATCGAGATGGACGGCGGTACGATGTTCGGCCACAGGCTGATGCCCAGGCCGCTGTAGCCGAGGAAAATCAGCACCAGGGTCAGGATGAAAGGCGTGTAGTTGGCATTGCGGGCCACCGCGCGGAACAACCCGTACATGGTCACCAATACCAGGATCGGCACCGGCAGGAACCAGAACAGGTTCGGCAACGTGAACCAGCGGGCCGCAATGTCGGCGTGGGCCAGCGGCGTCCAAATGCTGACGATACCGATCACGGCCAGCACCACGAACGCCAGCGGCCGGGCCAGGTCATGCATCTGCTCTTGCAGCTTGCCCTCGGTCTTCATGATCAGCCACGTGCAGCCGAGCAACGCGTACGCCGCGATCAACGCCAGGCCACAGAACACCGTGAACGGCGTGAACCAGTCCAGGGAGCCTCCGGCGAACTGGCGATTGACCACCTCGAAACCGTCGATGAACGCCCCCAGCGCCACACCCTGGAAGAAGGTGGCCGTCAGCGAACCGCCAATGAACGCTTTGTCCCAGAGGTGGCGCTTTTCAGCCTTGGCCTTGAAACGGAATTCAAAAGCCACGCCGCGGAAGATCAGGCCGATGAGCATCAAGATCAACGGCAGGTACAGGGCCGAAAGCACCACCGAATAGGCCAGCGGAAACGCCCCGAACAATCCGGCACCACCCAGCACCAGCCAGGTTTCGTTACCGTCCCAGACCGGCGCCACGGTGTTCATCATCACGTCGCGGTCGCGCTCGCCCTTGACGAAGGGGAAGAGGATGCCAATCCCCAGGTCGAAGCCGTCCATGATTACGTACATCATGATGCCGAAGATGATGACCACGGCCCAGATCAGCGGAAGATCAATACCCATGACTCAATTCCCCTTGTTCGAGCGGTCGTTGTGGTCCACGTCGTCGCCTTCGTTGGCGGCCGACAATGGCCGGGCCGGGGTGCGTTTCTGGCCCGGGCCGCCATCGCTCGGTTCGGCTTCGTGGGCCACCGGCCCTTTGCGCACTAGGCGCATCATGTAGCTCAGGCCGGCACCGAACAGCGCGAAATACACCACGACGAACAGCACCAGGGTGATGCTCATCTGGGCGAAGCTGTGGCCGGACGAAGCATCGGCCGTGCGCATCAAGCCGTAGACCACCCAAGGCTGGCGGCCGATCTCCGTGGTAAACCAGCCGGCCAGGATCGCAACCAGCCCGGACGGCCCCATCCACAGCACCATGTAGAGGAACGGTCGGGATTGATAGATCCGATCGTTGCGGCGCAGCCACAGGCTGCACAGGCCGGTAAAAATCATCAGCAACCCAAGGCCGACCATGACCCGGAACGACCAGAACACGATGGTCGAGTTGGGTCGATCTTCAGGCGGAAACTCCTTGAGGGCCGGCACCTGCTCGGTCAACGAATGCGTCAGGATCAGGCTGCCCAGGTAGGGAATTTCCACGGCGTATTTGGTTTTTTCCGCTTGCATGTCGGGCCAGCCGAACAGGATCAGCGGGGTCGGTTCATTGCCGCCGTTTTCCCAGTGGCCCTCGATGGCGGCGATCTTCGCCGGTTGATGCTTGAGGGTGTTCAGGCCATGGAAGTCGCCGATGACCGCTTGTATCGGCGCCACCAGCAACGCCATCCACATCGCCATCGACAGCATCCGGCGGATGGCTGGGTTGTCGCGACCGCGTAGCAAATGCCAAGCCGCCGATGAGCCGACGAAGAACGCCGTGGCCACGAACGCCGCGGTGGACATGTGCAACAAGCGATAAGGAAACGAGGGGTTGAACACCACCGCCAGCCAGTCCACCGGGATCACCCGGCCGTCGATGATTTCGTAGCCCTGGGGGGTCTGCATCCAGCTGTTGGACGACAGGATCCAGAAGGTCGAGATCAGCGTGCCGATCGCCACCATGACCGTGGAAAAGAAATGCAGGCCACGGCCGACGCGGTTCCAGCCAAACAGCATCACGCCGAGGAAACCCGCCTCGAGGAAGAACGCCGTGAGCACCTCGTAGGTCAGCAGGGGCCCGGTCACCGCACCGGCGAAGTCTGAAAAGCGGCTCCAGTTGGTCCCGAACTGATAGCCCATGACCAACCCGGACACCACCCCCCTGCCGAAGTTGACGGAAAAGATCTTCGACCAGAAGGGATACAGGTCACGGTAGGTGTCATCGCGGGTCTTGACCCACAAGCCCTCGAGCACCGCCAGGTAACTCGCCAGGCCGATGGTGATGGCCGGGAACAGGATATGGAACGAGATGGTGAACGCGAATTGGATTCGGGCGAGATCGAGCGCCTCCAAACCGAACATAAGTCTTCCTCTGTCAGGTAAAACCGGCTGCGGGTGGGGCTTGCACCAACCCCCAGGGATATGGAGTGCAGTGCTTTTCAAATCGTTCTTTTTTTAACCGTCACAACGCAGGACGCAGGCCGGATGGCCACCAGTGCAACGCCCCGAAGGGCATTGATCTGGATCAAGCAATGCTCAAAGAGTAGTCGCATTATTGCCGATGGACGGCGTGGTCTTTTGTCGCGTGACAGGTTGTCTCAGTGTCGTAATCCTGCTTCAAGCTGTGATTTCCAAACCCACACGGCCCCCGTGGCGAGGGAGCTTGCTCCCGCTCGGTTGCGCAGCGACCGCAAAATCCAGGGGCCGCTGCGCAGCCCAGCGGGAGCAAGCTCCCTCGCCACAGAGGCCCGCATGTTCCCGGGAACAACCGCTTCTGCCAGTAAAAGTAGATGTTTGGCTAACTATTTTTCCCGCTACCGCAACTTCCTGTTACAGCTCGATGATAATCTCGTAGCCTTCATCACCGGACCCGTCATAGATGCCCAGCCAAGCACCGCTGCTGCTCCGTCACCATCGTCCCTTCATCGCCTTCTGGCTGGCCCGGATCTTCACTGCCAGCGGCTTCCAGATGCTCACCGTGGCCATCGGCTGGAACCTCTATCAACTGACCGGCAACGTTCTCGACTTGGGCCTGGTGGGCCTGGTGGAATTTGCCCCGCGCGTGCTGTTCATGCTCCACACCGGGCATGTGGCGGACCGCTACGATCGGCGCAAGGTCGCAGCCATTTGCCAGTCGTTGCAGGCGATGATTGCCCTGGCGCTGGCGATCGGCAGCGCCACCGACCATGTCACCCGGGAAATGATCTTCATCCTTGCCTTCCTGCTGGGTGCCGCCCGCTCCTTCGAAATGCCGACCACCCAGGCGTTGTTGCCCAGCATCGTGCCGGCCGGCCTGTTTCCCCGCGCCGTGGCCGCCGCGCAATCGGCCCAGCAATCAGCCACCATCGTCGCTCCGGCACTGGGCGGCTTGCTCTACGCCGTCGGTAGCGTCTGGGTCTATGGGCCCACCGTGGTGCTTTACCTCATTGCCTGCTGCCTGATGCTCAACCTGCCCGCCCGGCAGACGCCGCTGAACAAAGGCAAGGCGACCCTGGATTCGTTGCTGGCCGGGGTTCGCTTCATTCGCAGCCGCCCGGACATCCTCGGGGCGATCTCCCTGGACCTGTTCGCCGTGCTGCTCGGCGGCGCGACGGCGCTGCTGCCGGTGTTCGCCAAGGACATCCTGCTCACCGGCCCCTGGGGCCTGGGCCTGCTGCGTTCGGCGCCAGCGGTCGGGGCCTTGCTGATGTCGCTGTGGCTGGCGCGGTTTGCCGTGGAGCGCAAGGTTGGCCGGGTGATGTTCACCGCAGTGGGCGTGTTCGGCGTCGCCACCATTGCCTTCGGCCTTTCCACCTCGTTCTGGTTTTCCTTGGCAGTGCTGGTGGTGCTGGGCGCGGCAGACATGATCAGCATGGTGATCCGCGCCTCGTTCGTGCAACTGGAAACCCCGGATGAATTGCGCGGCCGGGTCAGCGCGGTGAACGGGCTGTTCATCGGCGCTTCGAACCAGTTGGGCGAATTCGAATCCGGCCTCACCGCCCACTGGTTCGGCACGGGGCCGGCGGTGGTCATGGGCGGTGTGGGCACGCTGCTGGTGACCGGGACCTGGATCAAGCTGTTCCCGACCCTGGCCAACCGCGACCGGATGCACGAACCGGTGGACGAAGCGAAGGCCTAGTGGCCTGTACGGTTAATTCGAGTACTCAAATTCGAGTGCCAGGGCTTGCCAGGCAAGGCGCCATGACGAGTCGTAGCCCGCTACGGCGAGGAATGGCAACGCAGCCTGGCAAGTTCTGGCGCCGAAGTTGAGTGCACGAATTAGCCACACAGGCCACTAGATTAATTTGTCGAGGGTGATTGGGAAGTCCCGCACCCGCTTGCCAGTGGCATGGTAGATCGCATTGGCCACCGCCGCGGCCACCCCGACGATGCCGATCTCACCGACGCCCTTGGACCCGAGCGCATTGACGATATCGTCCTGTTCCTCGACGAAAATCACCTCGATGTCACCGATGTCGGCACTGACCGGCACGTGATACTCGGCCAGGTTGTGGTTCATGTGGCGTCCGAGGGCGTGGTCGGTCAGGGTTTCTTCGTGCAGGGCCATGCCGACGCCCCACACCACGCCCCCGAGAATCTGGCTGCGGGCGGTTTTCGGGTTGACGACCCGGCCGGCGGCGATGGCACTGACCACTCGGTTGACCTTCACCGTCCCCAAATCCTCGTCCCCCCACACTTCGACAAACACCGCCGAGTGAGTGGCCGTGGCGTAGGCCTGGCGTTTTTTGTCCGGCTCGGCGGTGACCTGGGCCTGCAGCGGTGTCTCGCCGCTTTTCTGCGCCAGCTCTGCCAATGCCACACTCGCTTCGCCCAGCCGCAGCTGGCCATCGGCAAACGTCACCTGCTCAAGGGTCGCGCCGCTGAAGGCCGGACACGCCTGGCGGGCCACGGCCAGGAGTTTTTCCTTCAGCGCCTCACAGGCCTGCTGCACGGCGGTGCCCACCGACGAGACGGTGAACGAACCGCCCTGCAACGGCGCGGTGGGCAGCGATGAATCGCCCAGGACAAACGTGACGTTCTCAAGGGAAACGCCTGACGCCTCGGCGGCGATCTGGGTCATGACCGTGTAGGTCCCGGTGCCGATGTCCGTGGTGGCGCTGCTGACGGTCAGCTTGCCATTCGTATCCAGCGAGGCCCGGGCACTGGCCTTCTGCTGCATGGCCTCCCACACGCCACCGGCCATGCCCCAGCCGACCAGTTGCCGGCCTTCACGCATGCTGCGCGGTTCCGGATTGCGCTTGTCCCAGCCGAAACGACGGGCACCTTGGGCATAACATTCACGCAGTTCCTTGCTGGAATAGGGCTTGCCTTCGTTCTCGTTGCGTTCGGCGTAGTTGATCAACCGCAGTTGCACCGGATCGATCGCCAGGGCACAGGCCAGTTCATCCATGGCGCATTCCAGGCCGATCAGCCCCAGGGCCGCGCCGGGCGCACGCATGTCCAGGGGCGTGTAGACGTCCAGCGGCACCAACTTATAGGTCAATGTCACGTTGTCGCAGTGATAGAGCATGCCGCTCCACTCCACCACGTGCTCGGTGAAGTCTTCGAAACGCGAGGTCTGGCCGACAGCGGTGTGCGCCACGGCCAGCAAGCGACCATTGGCCGCCGCCCCCAGCTGCACGCGCTGGAACGTGCGCGGCCGATAGCCAAAGGTGAACATCTGCTGGCGCGTCAGGCTGACCCGCACCGAACGCTTGAGGGCCAGTGCCGCCATCACCGCCAACGGCAATTGATATTGCGGACGCAGTCCGGAACCGAAGGCGCCGCCGACAAACGCGGCAAACACGCGCACCTGCTCTTTCTCAAGGCCGAAGACCTTCTGCACATAGGCTTGGCAATTTTGCGTGCCTTGGGTCTTGTCGTGGATGTGTAGGCTGCCGTCAGGCTGATACAGCACGGTGGAGGCGTGTGGTTCCATCGGGTTGTGGTGTTCCACCGGCGTGCTGTAGGACACATCCACGCTGAGCGCGGAACTGGCGTACTCGCCCTGAAAATTCCCACGAGGCTTGGGCAATTCAGCGGGTGCCGGTTGGGCCTCGTTTTGCAGGATTTTCAGATCGGTCTGGTGATCCTCGGCCGCGTATTCGATATCAACCAGTGAGCCGGCATACCGCGCCAGCTCGAGATTTTCCGCCACCACCAGGGCCAGTGGCTGGCCACTGTAGAGTATCTGGTCGTTGTACAACGGCCGGAACGGCGAGCCATCCGCCGCATCGGCATCCTGGTAGGGCTCATCGTAGCTGGCGATTCTCGGCCGGTTGGTGTGGTCGATGACTGCGACTACGCCGGGCAGCGCCAAGGCTCTGGACGCATCGATGCGCAGCACACGGCCACGGGCGACCGTACCGGACACAACGCTGCCGTGCAGCAGGCCGTCCTCGGGATATTCACCGGCGTAACGCGCCTGGCCCGTCACCTTGAGCAAGCCATCGACCCGGTCGAGTGGCTGCCCTATGGATTTGCTCGAAGCGTTCATCAGGCGTGTCCTCCCTGCGGTGCGCTACCCAACGCGGCATTGCTCAAGGCGCGGACGATCGCCCGCCGCGCCAACCTGACCTTGAAGCCGTTGTGCTCCAGCGGCTCGGCGTGTTGCAGCAGCGCATCGGCGGCGGCGGTGAACGTTTCGCGGCTGACAGTCTGCCCGGTCAGCCAGCTCTCCACCGCCCTGTCGCGCCAGGGTTTGTGCGCCACGCCTCCCAGGGCCAGGCGTGCCTGGCGAATCACCGGCCCGTCCAGCTCCAGCGCCGCCGCCACCGAAACCAGGGCAAAGGCGTAGGAGGCACGGTCACGGATCTTCAGATAGTGGCTATGGTCGGCAAAACCGGCGGCAGGCAACTCGATGGCGGTGACCAATTCATCGTCAGCCAACTGGTTATCACGTTCCGGGGCATCGCCGGGCAGACGATGGAAATCGGCGAACTCGATGGTCCGCGCCCCGCCCCGTCCCATGACGTGGACCACCGCTTCCAGGGCCGCCAAGGCCACGCACATGTCGGAGGGATGGGTGGCGACACATTGATCGCTGGCACCGAAAATCGCGTGGATGCGGTTCAAACCGTTCCGGGCCGGGCACCCGCTGCCGGGCCGGCGTTTGTTGCACGGCACGCTCGCGTCATAGAAGTAATAGCAGCGGGTACGTTGCAGCAGATTGCCGCCGGTGCTGGCCATGTTGCGCAGTTGCGGCGAGGCACCCGCCAGGATCGCCTGGGCCAGCAGTGGATAACGGCGTTCGATCCACGGGTGCCAGGCCAGGTCGGCATTGCTCACCAAGGCCCCGATCATCACCCCGCCGGAAGGGGTTTCACTGAGGTCCGCCAGGGGCAAGCCGGTGATGTCGATCAAGTGTTCAGGGCGGGTGAGGTTCTCCTTCATCAGGTCCAGCAGATTGGTGCCGCCGGCGATGAAGCGGGACACCGGGCTCGACAGATCGACGGCCGCCTGCACCGTGTCCGGCTTGCTGTATTGGAAAGGGTTCATCGGTCACCCCCTTGTTCCTGACGGCAACGAGGCAAGGCGTCTTCAATGGCATCGCGAATGTTGTTGTAGGCACCGCACCGGCACAGATTGCCGCTCATCAGCTCACTGATCTGTGCGCGGGTCTGCGCCCTGCCCTCGTTGGCCAGCCCCACCGCCGAACAGATCTGCCCCGGCGTGCAGTAGCCGCACTGGAACGCGTCATGGGTGATGAACGCCTGCTGCATGGGATGCAATGCCCCATCACTGGCCAGGCCTTCGATGGTGGTCAATTCGGCGCCGTCGCACATCACCGCCAGGGTCAGGCAGGCATTGATCCGCTTGCCATCGCGCAGCACAGTGCAGGCCCCACACTGGCCGTGGTCGCAGCCTTTCTTGCTGCCCACCAGGTCCAGTTGCTCACGCAGCAGGTCCAGCAAGGTGGTCCAGGCCAGCACTTGCAACTCTCGCACTTGGCCATTGAGGGTCAGGCGAATCGGATGACGGACGAAGGACGCCGACGTCGCTTCGGACAGGGTCGCGCTCATGGAACACCTCACGGTTGGTCGTACTCGCGGCGTTTTGGGAAACCGCCGTCATAAGGGTTACGACTTCAGGGTGGGGTGATGCGTTCAAGGCAATTGCGATGCTGCGGGCACTGCAAGCAACATGAATTTAACGGGCCTGTGCGGTATATATGTACCGCACCGAGTGTAATGTATCGCCTTACACTCTGTTCCATGATTAAATCCTTCCAGCACAAAGGCCTCAGGCTCTTTTATGAGACGGGGTCGACCCGTGGTATCCGGGCGGACCACGGAAAACGCCTGGCCCGCATGCTCCAGTTCATGGACAGGGCGCAGGCCGCCAACGACTTGGATATCCCGGGATGGCGATTGCATCCGCTCAAGGGTGGGCTGGATGGATACTGGTCGCTGGGGGTTTCGGGACACTGGCGGGTTATTTTTCGTTTCATCGGGTCCGATATCGAACTGGTCGATTATCTGGACTACCACTGATCAGGAGGCTGGAACATGCCCATGCACAATCCGCCACACCCTGGCGAAACCTTGCGGTTGGACGTGTTGCCCGAGCTGGGCATCACGGTCACCGAACTGGCACGACACCTGGGCTTCGCCCGGCCTCATCTCTCCCGGGTATTGCATGGCCATGCGCCCATCAGCCCCGATCTGGCGGTGCGCCTGGAACGTGCCGGGATCGGCAAGGCCAGGGTGTGGTTGGGCGTCCAGGCCGACTATGACTTGTGGCAAGCCGAGCGCCGCGAGCAACCCGCGATCGAACCTTTCCCCCAACACGCTTGACCTCCGTCAGGCCAGCAACTCCGCCGCCACCACGCTCCTCACGCCCTTGCCACTGAGTTGTTCCACCAGCATCAAGGCAAACGCCAGGGCGGCGGCCGAGCCTTGGGCGGTGATGCAGTTGCCGTCTACCACCACGGGCTGATCCACGAAGCTGCAACCGGACAGTTGCTGGCTTACCGCTGGCAGGCAGGTCATGCGGCGCTGGCGCAGGACGCCGAAGGCCTGTAGCGCCAGGGCCGGGGCTTCGGCGATGGCGGCAAAGAAACGCCCGGCGGCGGCCTGGTCCTTGATCAATTGTTGCAGCGGCTGATGGGCCGCCAAGTGCTGAGCGCCGATGATGCCGCCCGGCAGGACGACCAGGTCGAAATCCTGCACGAGCACGTCCACCAGCATGCCATCGGCCGTCAGGCGCGTGCCGCGGGCGCAAGTGAGCATGCGCCGTCCTTCGATGCTCGCCACCACGGTTTCGATCTGCGCGCGCCGCAGCACATCGATCAAGGTGACCGTCTGCAAGTCGTCGACGCCCTCGGCAACGGCGATCAGGGCTCGGGGGATCTTGGTTCCAGGAATCATGGGCGCTCTCTCCACTGGGTGATGCCTGTAGTGTAGGAGCTGCCGAAGGCTGCGATCTTTTTACAGGCGCTTGAGACTCAAGCGTCTGGGGAAAGATCGCAGCCTCGCTTCGCTCGGCAGCTCCTACACAGCGGTTATGCAGTTCCCACGCGGGAGCCGGGCTATTTGATGTACAACTGGGTCGACATCCGGTTGCCCGGGGCGTTGATCGACTGGTTGCTGAAGCTGAAGGTGCCCTCTTGCTTGCCCTTCAGGTCGAAAATGTACACATAGCCAACGACTTTGGTCCGCACCGAGCAGTCGTTGAGATTGCCATTGCCGTAGGCACATACCGGCGAGCGGGTGCCGTCGACTTCAAAGCCGTCCAGGGTGACATGGGGCTGATGGCCATAGCCGACCTCCAGCACGTAGACCTTGATGTTCGGCCCGCTGTGATCGCAACGCGTCTGCGCCTGCCCGGGGACGATGTCCTCGAAACCACAGGCCGGCGACTCGACCTTGAGCACCTTGACCTCACTCAAGGGCGGTGCCGACGCGGCATTGACGGCCTGGCCGGGCATCCACAGGCCCAGCGCGCAGCCCACGGCCACCAGCCGCTTTTTATTCATGTGAAGCATAGAGACCTCCCGGAACCGCGGGCAGTATGGCCCACTTGGCGCGTTGGCAAAACATCGACGACGATCGCAGCCACAACGCTACGCTGCTGGTATGATGCGCGGCTTTTTCCGACCCGCAGAAAATTCCCGGGCGCCGCTGGCGACCTGTGCTTTGCTGTTGAGGTCGATACATTCACGGCGCCGGGCGCGCCACGGGGAGCAGACATGCTGGAAAGGCTGTTTCAACTCAAGGCACACAACACCAACGTGCGGACCGAGATCCTGGCGGGCGGCACGACCTTCCTGGCCATGGCCTACATCCTGTTCGTCAACCCGAGCATCCTCGGCGAAACCGGCATGGACAAGGGCGCGGTGTTCGTCGCCACCTGCCTGGCGGCGGCCATTGGCTCCACGGTCATGGGCCTGATCGCCAACTACCCGATCGCCCTCGCGCCGGGCATGGGCCTGAACGCCTTCTTCACCTACACCGTGGTCCTGCACATGGGCCACACCTGGCAAGTGGCCCTAGGCGCGGTATTCGTCTCCGCCGTGCTGTTTTTCCTGCTGTCGATCTTCCGCATCCGCGAGTGGATCATCAACAGCATCCCGCTGCCGCTGCGCTCGGCCATTGCCGCCGGTATCGGCCTGTTCCTGGCGCTGATCGCCCTGAACAATGCCGGCATCGTGGTGAAAAACCCGGCGACCATGGTGGGCCTCGGCGACTTGAAGCAACCGGCGCCGATCCTCGCGACCCTCGGCTTTGTCCTGATCGTCGCCCTCGAAGCCTTGAAAGTACGCGGCGCGGTGCTGATCGGTATCCTCGCGGTCACCATCGTTTCGATCCTGATGGGCTTCACCCCGTTCAACGGCGTCATCTCCGCGCCACCGTCCCTGGCCCCGACCTTCCTGCAACTGGACATCAAGGGCGCCCTGGACATCGGCCTGGTGAGCGTGATCTTTGCCTTCCTGTTCGTCGACCTGTTCGACAACTCCGGCACCCTGATTGGCGTGGCCAAGCGCGCCGGACTCATGGGCAAGGACGGCCACATGCCGAAGATGGGCCGTGCGCTGATCGCCGACAGCACCGCCGCCATGGCCGGTTCGCTGCTGGGCACCTCCACCACCACCAGCTACATCGAATCGGCGGCGGGCGTCAGCGCCGGCGGCCGCACCGGTTTGACCGCCATCGTGGTGGCGATCCTATTCCTGCTGGCGCTGTTCTTCTCGCCACTGGCCGCCAGCGTCCCGGCCTTCGCCACCGCGCCAGCCCTGTTGTTCGTCGCCGTGCTGATGACCTCGGGCCTGGCGGAAATCGACTGGGATGACATCACCGTCGCCGCGCCCGTGGTGGTGACCGCCCTGGCGATGCCATTCACCTATTCCATCGCCAACGGCATCGCTTTCGGTTTCATCGCCTGGACCGCCATCAAACTGGTGTCTGGCCGTGGCCGTGAGCTGAACCCGGCGCTGGTTATTCTGTCGATCCTGTTCGTGATCAAGTTGGGTTGGTTCAACGCATGACTTTTGACTCCCAGGCCTACGCCGCCCAGTTACAGGACAAGGTCGCCCGCTTGCGTGACCTGTTGGCGCCGTTCGACGCACCGGAACCTGCGGTGTTCGATTCGCTCCTGAAAAACTTTCGCCTGCGGGCCGAATTCCGCCTCTGGCGCGAGGCCGGCGAACGGCATTACGCAATGTTCTCCCAGGACGACAAACGCACACCGATCCTCATTGAGGAATTTCCCATTGCCAGCCTGCGCATCAACCAATTGATGCCGCAGCTCAAGGCCGTCTGGCAAGCCAGTGCGCCCCTGAGCCATAAGCTGTTCCAAGTGGAATTCCTGACCACCCTCGCGGGCGATGCGATGATCACCCTGTGTTATCACCGCCCGCTGGACGAGCACTGGCACGCGGCCGCGTCAAAATTGGCGGCCGACCTGGGCGTCAGCATCATTGGCCGCTCCAAGGGCAAGCGGGAAGTGATCGGCCACGATTACGTGGTGGAGAAACTTGAAGTGGGCGGCCGCACCTTCAGCTATCGCCAACCCGAGGGTGCCTTCACCCAGCCCAACGGCACGGTGAATCAGAAGATGCTCAACTGGGCCTATGAAGCGCTGGGCGATCGCAGCGACGATCTGCTGGAGTTGTACTGCGGCAACGGCAACTTCACCCTGCCCCTGGCCACCCGCGTGCGCAAAGTCCTGGCCACCGAAATCAGCAAGACCTCGGTGAACGCCGCGCTGAGCAACCTCAGCGAAAACGCTGTGGATAACGTCTCCCTGGTGCGCCTGTCCGCCGAAGAACTGACCGAAGCCTTGAACGAAGTCCGACCGTTCCGTCGCCTGCAGGGCATCGACCTGAAAAGCTACGAATTCGGCAGCGTATTCGTCGACCCGCCACGTGCCGGCATGGACCCGGACACCTGCGAGTTGACTCGGCGGTTCGACAACATCCTCTACATCTCCTGCAACCCGGAGACCCTCGCCGCGAACATCGCGCAACTGAACGACACCCACCGCATCACGCGTTGTGCGTTGTTCGATCAATTTCCTTGGACCCATCACATGGAATCCGGGGTGTTGTTGACTCGGCGCTGAGTCCTCCCTTTCGGGGTGAAGGATTACCCTGTGGCGAGGGGATTTATCCCCGCTGGGCTGCGAAGCGGCCCTCTGCTCTGTCTTGTCTGGCCTCTTGCGAGTGCTGCGCACTCGAGCGGGGATAAATCCCCTCGCCACAATTGCTCTCCCTCACCTTTCGGCCGGCAATGTTCGATCATCGAACACTTATTGCCCAACGACCGCGGCTTTATTTGACCAAATTAACCATCTAGTACAATTTATCTCCACCGGCTGAAACCCCGCCGACACCAACAATAAAAATGTGGAGAAACTGCGATGCCTCCGATCGTTCTGGTGCTCAACGGCCCGAACCTGAACCTGCTCGGCACCCGCGAGCCGGCCACCTACGGCCATGAAACCCTGGCCGATATCTCTGCACTGTGCGGGCGCGCCGCCGACGAATTCGGCCTGGCGGTAGAGTTCCGCCAGACCAACCAGGAAAGCGAATTGCTGGACTGGATTCACGGTGCCCGGGGCCGGTGCGCCGGTATCGTCATCAACCCGGCGGCCTGGACCCACACTTCCGTGGCGATCCGTGACGCCCTGGTGGCCAGCGAAGTGCCGGTCATCGAAGTCCACCTGTCCAACGTTCATGCCCGTGAAACCTTCCGCCACCACTCCTTTGTCTCATCCGTCGCCATTGGCGTGATGTGCGGGTTTGGCAGCCATGGTTATCGCCTGGCCCTTGAACATTTCAGTCAGCGGTTGAAGGGTTGATGGGCATGTCGAATATCACTGTGCTGGCCGGCCTGATCGGCGCGGGTATCCCGGCGTCCCGCACGCCGGCGCTGCATGAGCGCGAAGGCGATGCCCAAGGCATGCGTTATCTCTATCGACTGATCGACCTGGACGCGTTGAAGCTCGACAGCGGTGCCCTGGCCGATTTGCTGATGGCCGCCGAACGCATGGACTTCACCGGCCTGAACATCACCTTCCCCTGCAAGCAGGCGATCATCCCGCTGCTGGACGAGCTGTCGCCCGAGGCCCGAGGCATCGGCGCGGTCAATACGGTGGTGCTCAAGGACGGCAAGCGCATCGGCCACAACACCGACGGCCTGGGGTGCGCCGAAGGTTTTCGCCGTGGCCTGGGGGAAGTGGCGCGCACGCGCGTGGTCCAGATGGGCGCGGGGGGCGCTGGCGCGGCGGTGGCCCATGCGCTGTTGCTAGAGGGCGGGGAAACCCTGAGCATCTTTGACGTCGAAGTCAGCCGCGCCGAGGCACTGGCCAACAACTTGAATCAACACTTCGGCACCGGCCGCGCTCGCGCCGGGCATGACCTGCCAACGGCCATGGCCGAGGCCGACGGTCTGGTGAACACCACGCCCATGGGCATGGCGAAACTGCCGGGCATGCCAGTGCCGGTCGAGTTGTTGCGGAGCGCTTTGTGGGTCGCGGAAATCGTTTACTTCCCATTGGAAACCGAGCTGCTGCGCAACGCCCGCGCCATCGGCTGCCGCACGCTGGATGGCGGCAACATGGCGGTGTTCCAGGCGGTGAAGGCGTTCGAACTGTTCAGTGGCGTGGCGCCGGACGGGCAGCGGATGCTGGCGCATTTTCAGAGCATGAATCACTGAAGCCGGTGATGAATCCCCTGTGGAAATGACCTGTGGGAGCGCGCTTGCTCGCGATGGCGGTGTGTCAGTCGCAACTGATGTTGGCTGATCGACCGCTATCGCGAGCAAGCTCGCTCCCACATAAGCCCGCACACACATCAGGTTCGGTGTCAGGCCTGCAAGTACCGCAACACCGATTCACACACCATCTGCCGATGCCGCTGCTTCACCGCTTCATCCGACAGGTCGATCTGAAAGATCTCACCGAACGTCTGGCGGTTGGACACCCGGTAGAAACAGAACGAGCTGATCAGCAGATGCACATGCAGCGGTTCGAGGCCGGCACGGAACACGCCCTCTTCGGCGCCGCGCCGCAGGATCACCCCCAGGGAATCGAGGATGGTATTGGTCATCGCCTTGATCGCGCCTGACTGCTTCACGTACTCGGCGTTGTGAATGTTCTCGATGCAGACGATGCGCACGAAATCCACATTGCGATCGTGGTGGTCGAAGGTGAATTCCACCAGGCGCCGGATCGCGTCCACCGGGGCCAGTTCCGCCAGGTGCAGGCGGCTCTCGGTGGTGCGGATATCGCCGTAGAGTTTTTCCAGCACCTCGACGTACAACTGCTCCTTGCTGCCGAAGTAGTAGTAGATCATGCGCTTGGAGGTGTGGATGCGCTCGGCGATGGCGTCGACCCGGGCACCCGCCAGGCCCTGCTGGACGAATTCGACGATGGCTTCCTGAAGAATGTTTTCCCGGGTCTTCTCCGGGTTGTTCTTGCGACTCTTGCGCGGCTGGGCGACAGGTTCGTCGAGCGCTGCGGAAAGCTCTGGATTCATAGTCATTGCGGGCTCACGGCCATCACTGCACAGGCTGGCGATTATGGGCCGCACCGTGCACTGAAGGAAGCCACGGCACCGCCCATTACCGCCACGTTTACGATTTCCCTACAACTTGGCGTGCCGCAAGCCACCGCTGCGGGACTTGGCCATGGCCGCCAGGCGCACCGCGACGTTGGCGGCGCCATAACCGGCGTAACCGTTCTTGCGCTGGATGATCTCAAAGAAAAACCGCCCCTCGAACGGCTCGGTGTAGACGTGGAACAGCTCGCCACCCTGGGCATCACGGTCGTACAGCACGTTGAAGTAAGCCAGTTCGCTGAGGAACTCGTCATCGAAATCGAAACGCGCCGCCAGGTCGTCGTAGTAGTTGAGCGGGATGTCGAGCAACGGTACGCCCGCCTCCTTGGCCCGACTGACCTGGGCGAAGATGTCGTCGCAGTCGAAGGCGATGTGATGCACGCCGGAGCCGCGATAACTCGACAGCGCATGTGAGATCGCGGTGTTGCGGTTCTCGGAAATGTTCAGCGGCAAGCGGATCGAACTGCAGCGGCTGCGCAGCGCCCGGCTTTTTACCAGGCCATAGGGGTCGGGCAAGACCACTTCGTCGTCGGCCTCGAACTCCAGCAGGCTCTTGTAGAACAGCACCCAACTGTCGAGGCTGTCGGCCGGCAGCGCCATCGCCATGTGGTCGATGCGCTTGAGCCCGGCCCCGATGACCGCCCCCGGTTGCAGGTTGAAATCGGTGCCATAGACGTCGGCGTCCTGGTCTACCAGGTAAATCAGGCTGCCGTCCGGAGCACGCACCGCCGCCAGCTCCAGCTCATTGGGCCCCACCAATCCGCGATAGGGCTGACCCTTGTAGGCAACCGCCCGCTGCAGGGCACTGGCGCTGTTTTTCACCCGCACGGCGGTGGCGCACAACGACGGCCCGTGGGCTTCGAAAAAGCTGTGGGCGAAGGAATACGGTTCACTGTTGAGGATCAGGTTGATGTCGCCCTGGCGCAGCAGGCTGACATTCTTCGAGCGATGCTGGCCCGCCTTGACGAACCCCAACCGTTCCAACCAATGGGAGAGCTTGGCACCGAGGTTATCGTCCACGGCAAACTCGAGGAATTCGATGCCGTCGTATTCGCTGGCCGGTGGTGTGGCGAACAGGATGTCGGCATTGCCAACGGCGCTCGCTTCTTCGGCCAGGCGCTGGCGGGTCTTTTCTTCCAGGTACAGCAGCGAACGCAGGCCGTCGGCAGCATTGGCCCGTGGCGGCGCGGCACGAAATCCGTCGTTGAAGATTTCCAGCGACAGCGGCCCCGTATAACCACTCTTGATGATCGGCGCCAGGAACCCCGGCAAGGAGAATTCGGCCTGGCCTGGGAAACAACGGAAATGCCGGCTCCACTCCAGGACGTCCATGGCCAGGATCGGTGCATCGGCCATTTGCACAAAAAAGATCTTGTCGCCTGGGATCTGAGCAATGGCGCTCGGGTCGCCCTTGAGGGACAAGGTGTGGAAGCTATCGAGCAACACGCCGAGGTTGGGGTGATCGGCCTGGCGCACGATGTTCCAGACCTGTTGATAAGTATTCACATGGCGGCCCCAGGCCAGCGCCTCGTAACCGATGCGCAAGCCGCGGGCACCGGCCCGTTCGGCCAGCAGGCGCAAGTCATCGATCAGGATCTGTTCATCGCCGACGCTGTCGGCCGAGGCATTGCTGCACACCAACACCAGGTCGGTGCCCAGCTCCTGCATCAAGTCGAACTTGCGCTCGGCCCGCTCCAGGTTGCGCGGCAGACGATCGCGGCGGCAGCCTTCGAAATCACGAAACGGTTGGAACAAGGTGATGGCGATGCCCAGGTCAGCGCACATCTGCCTGATTTCCCGAGGGCTGCCATCGTAATAAAGAACGTCGTTCTCGAAAATTTCCACCCCATCAAAACCGGCGGCGGCAATGGCGTCGAGTTTCTCCGGCAAAGTACCGATCAAGGACACGGTGGCAATGGAACGCTGCATGACTTCGGCTCCCGGGACAGGCATCGGCTACAAAGGTGCGCCGCTTTTTAAAGAGTCAGCCGATTATTGAGCTGCCGGTTTCTTTCAGCAATTCAATATGTACCATCCGGTTAGTTTTTTGGGCGATTATCGAACACAATGCCCATGGCTGAATTGACGATTTTTTGCTCACTGCGCACCATCGCTTCCACATTGACACCGGCTCTGATCGCCAATCTCGATGGACAGACCCAGACCAACCATAAGAATTTCAAAAACGGGTACACGCTATGATTCCCTCCCAAAGCTCCCGCCTGGCCCCTGGCCTGGGTGCCTCCACCGGCAGCGTCGGTGACAAGTTCCGCGGCGCCATGGCCGTGGGCAAGACCCGTTGGGGCATGCTCGCCCTGGTGTTTTTCGCCACCACCCTGAACTACATCGACCGTGCCGCCCTGGGCGTCATGCAGCCGATCCTGGCCAAGGAATTGAGCTGGACGGCGATGGATTACGCCAACATCAACTTCTGGTTCCAGGTCGGGTATGCCATTGGCTTCGTGTTGCAGGGGCGACTGATCGACCGGATCGGCGTCAAGCGCGTGTTCTTCTGCGCCGTGCTGCTCTGGAGCCTGGCGACCGGCGCCCACGGCCTGGCCACGTCGGCAGTGGGCTTCATGGTTTGCCGTATCATTCTCGGCCTTACCGAAGCCGCCAACTACCCGGCCTGCGTGAAGACCACCCGGCTGTGGTTCCCGGCGGGCGAACGGGCTGTCGCCACCGGTATCTTCAACGCCGGAACCAACGTCGGTGCGATGTTCACGCCGATGCTGCTGCCACTGGTCCTGCACGTATGGGGCTGGCAGGCGGCGGTCCTGTGCATGGCCGCGCTGGGCGGGAGCTGGCTGCTGTTCTGGGGCCTGAAGTACTTCACCCCTGAAGACCATCCCACCGTCAAACAGTCGGAGCTGGACTACCTCCAGGCCCAGGACGAACCGGACCCGGTCCGCGTACCGTTCTCGCGCATCCTGCGCATGCGCGGCACTTGGGCGTTCGCCCTGGCCTACTCGATCACCGCGCCGGTATTCTGGTTCTACCTCTACTGGTTGCCGCCGTTCCTGAACCAGCAATACAACCTGGGCATCAACGTGACCCAGATGGGCATCCCGCTGATCATCATCTACCTCACCGCCGACTTCGGCAGCGTCGGCGGCGGGATCCTGTCGTCGTTCCTGATCGGCCGCGGCCTCGACCCGATCAAGGCGCGCCTGGTGTCCATGCTGCTGTTCGCCTGCTGCATCATCGGCGTGATCATGGCCGCGGGTTCCAGCAGCCTGTGGATGGCGGTGTTCGCCATTTCCCTGGCCATTGGCGCGCACCAGGCCTGGACCGCCAACATCTGGAGCCTGGTGATGGACTACACGCCCAAGCACATGATGAGCACGGTGTTCGGCTTCGGCGGCATGTGCGCGGCCATCGGCGGGATGTTCATGACCCAACTGGTGGGCCACATTCTCACGATCACCCACAATAACTACACCGTGCTGTTCACCCTGATCCCGGCGATGTACTTCATTGCCCTGACCTGGCTGTACTTCATGGCGCCGCGCAAGGTGCCTACGCTGGAAAACCGATACTAGGGCCAGCTCCGGGCAATCAAGCCGAGCACATTTGTGGCGAGGGGATTTATCCCCGCTGGGCTGCGCAGCAGCCCCAAAACCAGAGGAATGCGGTGAGCCAGATACACCGCAATCTCAGTTCTTAGGGCTGCTGCGCAGCCCAGCGGGGATAAATCCCCTCGCCACAGGTGTTAACCATGTCCCCGGTCCAAACAGGAGCCTATGGAACGGTTACGCCCGCCGCTGTTGCCACGCCGCCGCCAACCCACTCAAGCAGATCAAGACGATGCCCACCACGGTGGTCAGCGTCGGCGTGTGGTTGAACAACAACCAGCCCAGCAGGCCGGCAAACACGATCTGGCAATACCCGAACGGCGCGAGCAGCGCCGGGGCGGCAAAGCGGAAGGCCTGGGTCAGCATCAGGTGCGCCGTCATCCCGCAGGCCCCCAGCGCCAACATCATCGCCCCGTGCATCAGGCTCGGCACTTGCCAGAAGAACGGCACCAGCGCGCTCATCACCAACGTGTTGCACAGGCCGGCGAAGAAATTGCTGGTGGTCGGGCTGTCGATCTCGCTGAGCTTGCGCGTGAGCAGTTGGTAGAAGCAGAAAAACAGTGCCGAACAGAACGGTAACAGCACCGCCGGGGTGAACAGATCGCCGCCGGGATGGACGATGATCAACACCCCGATGAAACCGAAGATCACCGCGATCCATTGACCGCGCGTCACCCGTTCGCCCAGCAATGGCACCGACAGCGCCGTCACCAGTACGGGCGCGAGGAAGTTGACCGCCGTCGCCTCCGCCAGAGGTATGAACATCAACGCGGTGGTGAAAAACAGACTGGTGCCCAGCAGGCACAACGCCCGGGCCAACTGCCACAACGGGCGCTTGGTACGCAGTACCCGCAGCCCCGAGCGTGGCAGGAAAATACCCGCCATCAACAACGTGTGCACCACGTAACGCGCCCAGACCACCATGACGATCGGATAAAAACCGGACAGGTATTTGGACAACGCGTCATGACTGGAGAACAGGAACGTTGCGGCCAGGATTAGCACGATGCCCTTGAAAGCCTGATTGACGCCGGAGAGCGGTGTGCTGACGGTCATGAGGGAAACCTGCGTTGCTTGATGTAAGGGCCGTGACGCACGATGCAGTTGTTGGGCCAGCGAGCATGCCGATAAGTTCTGAATCGGCAGTGTAATGAAAATTCCGGCGCCAGGCAGGATCGGCACTTCGATGAACCAAAACCCGTGTCCGTTGCCTGACAGCACAAGCGCGGCGCGCACCTTGGGCGCCTGAAAGCTAGACTCACCGCCACAGCAGTCATTTCTCGCAGCGTCATTTAGAGGATCTCCCACATGTTATGGAAAAACGGTCGCCGCAGTGACAACGTGGTGGACGCCCGTGGTGATGGTGGGGGCGGTGGCGGAATGCGTTTTGGCGGCGGCAAGGGATTGAGCCTGACGGCCATTCTCCTGATCGTCGGCATCGGCTGGATCACCGGCCAGGACCCGATGCAGATTCTCGGGCAACTGGCCGGGCAGATGGACCAGTCCGCACCCGCCACGTCACAAACCCGCCAGGCGCCACCGGCCACCGACGAACAGGCCGAGTTCGTGCGCTCGATCCTCGGCGATACCGAAGACACCTGGGGCCAAGTCTTCCAGCAGGCCGGACGCCAATACCAGCAGCCCAAACTGGTGCTGTTCAGTGGTCGGGTCAATTCGGCTTGCGGCCTGGCCTCCTCGGCGACCGGGCCGTTCTATTGCCCGGCGGACCGGCAGGTCTACCTGGACATGAGTTTCTTCAAGGAAATGTCCCAACGCTTTGCCGCCGCCGGCGACTTTGCCCAGGCCTACGTCATTGCCCACGAAGTCGGCCACCATGTGCAGACGCTGCTCGGCGTGTCGGCAAAAATCCAGGAAGCACGCCAGCAAGGCCGGCAGATGGAAGGCGACGGCGGCTAGTTGGTGCGCCAGGAGTTGCAGGCCGATTGCCTGGCCGGGGTCTGGGCCAACCATGCGCAGAAACGCCTGAACTGGCTGGAGCCGGGAGACATCGAAGAGGCCTTGACCGCCGCCAATGCCATCGGTGACGACCGCTTGCAGCAGCAAGGCCAGGGCCGCGTGGTGCCGGACTCCTTCACCCACGGTACGTCGGCGCAGCGGGTGCGTTGGTTCAAGACCGGCTTCGCCCAGGGCCAGGTCAGTCAGTGCGACACGTTCGCGGCGAAAACCCTGTAGATGAAGGGGTGGGCGTTGATCGGGCTGGTGCTGTGCTGCGCCGCAGCCCAGGCCGATGAACACGGCGTCAACGTGGTCGCCCAGGGGCGCCTGCAACTCAAGGGCGGTGCCATGGCCGTCGCCGTCAGCCCGCCCCCGGCGTCCATTCAACGCGTGCTGATCATCCTTCATGGTCGGCGGCGCAACGCCGACACCTACCTGCACAGCGCCGAAAAAGCTGCCGGGCAGGCCGGGCAACAGGGCACAACGCTGGTCATCGCCCCGCAATTCCTCAACGAGCAGGACGTGGCTCGCCACACGTTGCCTAATGATCTACTGCGCTGGCAGGGCAATGATTGGATGGCCGCAGGCCTGTCCACGGGGCCCAACCCGGTCAGCTCCTTCCAAGTCCTCGACGACATCGTCGCGCGGGTCAGTGACCGGCAGCAATTTCCCGAAGTAAAGGACATCGTCATCGCCGGTCATTCCGGCGGCGCCCAGGTCGTGCAGCGCTATGCCCTGCTCGCCCAAGGCCAATACCGGATCAACCCGCGTTTCGTCATCGCCAACCCGTCGTCCTATGCCTACTTCGATGCGCAACGGCCCATGGCCTTCGACGCCGCCAGTTGCCCGGGCTTCAACCGCTGGAAATACGGCCTGCAGGACCTGCCCGCCTATGCCGCTGGGCGAACGCCCGCCCAGCTGGAGGTACACTACGTCAAGCGCGATATCGTTTATCTGCTCGGGCAGCAGGACATCGATCCGGAGCATCCGGCGTTGGACAAGGGTTGTGAAGCACAGACCCAGGGGGCGTATCGGTTACTGCGTGGGCATTTCTTTTTCGACTACCTGACCCGGCGCCATCCCGAGGGGCTGAACCAGCGGCTGATCGAGGTGCCTGGGGTCGGGCACGATGGGGATGGGATGTTCAATTCGCCGGAGGGGCTGAGGGTGTTGTGTGGGCAATGAGTTTTGTGTCGACTGATAGGGCCTCATCGCGAGCAAGCTCGCTCCCACAGGGTTTTCTGTGTTCGCCACACATCCCCTGTGGGAGCGAGCTTGCTCGCGATGGCGGCTAGCCAGCCAATATCAATCTCAAGCCGACAACATCCGCCGCAACTCAAGGCAATCCCGCGCATGCCAATCCGTCAGCTCCGGCCATGGATTGTCCGGCAAATTCACCAGCACCGTTCGCGCCCCCGCCGCACGTCCGCAATCCAGGTCGAAGCGGTAGTCGCCCACCATCACCATCGTGTCGGGCGCCACGCTCCAGGCCTCGGCCAGTTTCAACAGGCCACCGGGATGCGGCTTGGGCGGTGCTTCATCGCGGCCCAGCACATCGTCCACCGCGAAACAGTCCGCCAGGCCAATGGCCTCCAGGGTCACGTGGGCCAGCTCACGGGCGTTGCGGGTCAGGATCCCCAGGCGATAGCCGCGCCCGGCCAGCTCGCGCACCAATTCGACCGCGCCCGGCGCAGGCTTGGAGCCCAGCGCCAGGTCCCGCTCGTGTTCCAGCAACCAGGCATGCTTGGCCGCGGCCTCCTCAGCGGGCAACCCTGCCAGGTGAGTGAGAATGTCATCTTCGGCCGGAATCGCCAGGGCCACGCGGATCGCCGCGAAATCATGCACGGCGATGGTCAGCGTGCCATCCATGTCGAACACCCAGTGACGAACCTCGGCCAGGCTCATGCCCAGTCCTTGCGGAGGCGAATCAGGCCTTCCTGGGTGACCGACGCCACCAGTTGCCCAGCGCGATTGAACACGCTGCCACGGGAGAAACCACGGGAATTGCCGGCCCACGGGCTGTCCATGGCGTAGAGCAACCAGTCATCGGCGCGCAGGTCAGCGTGGAACCACAACGCGTGATCGAGGCTGGCGACCTGCATGTCCTTCTGCCACACCGATTTGCCGTGGGGCAGCATCGAGGTGGTCAGCAGGCCGAAGTCCGACGCGTAGGCCAGCAGGTATTTGTGCAGGGCCGGGATGTCCGCCAAGGCGCCATCGGCACGGAACCACACGTATTTCACCGGGTCGGCCGGTTGCGGGGTGTACGGGTCCGTTTCGGTGACCGGGCGGACTTCGATCGGCTTGGGGCACAGCAGTTTTTCACGCATGTGCTCGGGCAGCAGGTGCGCGCGCTGCTGGGGCAGCGCCAGCTCGGACGGCAGGTTCTCCGGGCCGACGACTTGCGGCATGGTGCTCTGGTGCTCGAAACCCTGCTCGTCATACTGGAACGAGGCGCTGCAGGTGAAGATCGGGTTGCCCTTCTGGATCGCCGTCACCCGGCGGGTGCTGAAACTGCCACCGTCACGCACCCGGTCCACCTGGTAGACCACCGGCAGCGCGGCATCGCCTGGACGCAGGAAATAACCGTGCATCGAATGCACATGGCGCGCCTCTTCCACGGTCTGGCTGGCCGCCGACAACGACTGGCCCAGTACCTGGCCGCCGAACAGCTGGCGAAACCCCAGGTCCTGGCTGCGACCGCGAAACAGGTTCTCTTCGATCGGTTCCAGGGTCAGCAGGTCGACCAGATCTTCCAACACGTGGCTCATTCAGACTTTCCTCACACAGCGCAATTGCCGCAGTCTACGCCGCGGCGATGGATCGATTGTTGGCCCAGGCCATTCTGGCGGGCATTGTAAACGTCCGTGTCGGCTAACCGTGAAGGGTCTGCAACCATTGCTCACGATTGATGCGATAAAGCACATGGTGACGCAATGGATGATCGACCGCGAGTTTTGGGTGCTCGAAATCGTCGGCAGGATCATGCTGCATGCCGATGGCCTGCATGACTTTCTGCGACGGCAGGTTATCCACAGCGGTAAACGCCACCACTTCATCCAACCCCAGGCGGTCGAAGGCACAGCGCAGCGCGGTCCACGCCGCTTCGCTGGCATAACCGAGCCCCCAATGCTCGCGCGCCAGGCGCCAGCCGATCTCCACCGCTGGCGTGAAAGGCGCGTCGAACCCGACCACGCCCAGCCCGGTAAAGCCAATGAAAGCCCCGGTGTCCTTGCGTTCCAACGCCCACAAACCAAAACCATGCTCGGCAAAATGCCCGCGCACACGGCCGATCAACGCAGCGCTTTCCAGGCGACTCAAGGGCGCCGGAAAATAACGCATCACTTGCGGATCGGCAGACATGGCCGCAAACGCCGGCAAATCATCGTCGCGCCACTGCCGCAATATCAGCCGTGCGCTTTCCAGCTCCAGTATCGGCTCCATCTTCACTCCCCTCCATGCCCTCAGAGTCTACATCGCTGGTAGGATTCGTGGCTCAATCACCACTGAAAACACCATGCCGCTACCGCTGATCTATCACGAAGACTACAGCCCCGAATTCCCGGCGGAACACCGCTTCCCCATGGACAAATTTCGCCTGTTGCGCGACCACCTGGTGGAGAGCGGCCTGACCCGCGATGCCGACCTGTTGCGCCCCTCACTGTGTCCGCCGGACATTCTCGCCCTGGCTCACGACCGCGCGTATATCGAGCGCTACATGGGCGGCGAGTTGTCCCGTGAAGACCAACGGCGACTGGGCCTGCCCTGGAGCGAGGCCCTGGCCCGCCGGACGGTGCGCGCCGTCGGCGGTTCGCTCCTGGCCGCCGAGCAAGCCCTCGCACACGGCTTGGCCTGTCACTTGGCCGGCGGTACCCACCACGCCCACTACGACCACCCGGCCGGGTTCTGCATTTTCAACGACCTGGCGGTGATCAGCCGTTATTTCCTGGCCAGCGGCCGGGTGTCCCGGGTGCTGATCTTCGATTGCGATGTGCATCAGGGCGACGGCACCGCTCGAATACTCCATGACACCCCGGACGCCGTGACAGTTTCCTTGCACTGCGAAAAGAATTTTCCCGCACGCAAGGCGCAAAGCGACTGGGACATCCCGCTGCCGATGGGCATGGGCGACGCCGCTTACCTGAAGGTGGTGGACGATGCGCTCAACTACCTGCTGCCGCTCTATCAACCGGACCTGGTGTTGTATGACGCCGGCGTCGACGTGCACAAGGATGACGCCCTCGGTTACCTGAAGCTGACGGACGAAGGCCTCGCCGCCCGGGACGAGAGCGTCATGCGTCATTGCCTGGGGCGCGACATCCCGGTGGTTGGAGTGATCGGCGGTGGCTACAGCAAGGATCGCCAGGCCCTGGCCCGCCGCCACGGGATCCTGCACCACAGCGCACAAAGGGTCTGGACGTCATCAGGTTGTCACTGAAACCTGGGCTTTACCCACAATGCCTGTGGAGCGGCTTGTGGATAACCTGAGCGAAACGGCCTACAGGCTATGCCGCCTGAAGCGTACAGAGGCTTGGCTGTTTTTTGATCAGAGTTCTCAAAAACAGCGGCATTCCCTGTGGGAGCGAGCTTGCTCGCGATAGCGGTGGACCCGTTACATCAATGCCACTGACACACCGCCATCGCGAGCAAGCTCGCTCCCACAGGGATTTGTGCTGATAGAATGCCTCGCCTAGCCCAGCCCCCACAGTTCACATCATGACCTCCACCGTCCAGCCTTCTACCCCAAACATCGCCATCATCGGCGGCGGCCCCGCCGGCCTGATGGCGGCCGAGGTGCTGAGCCAGGCCGGCTTGCAGGTCGACCTGTACGACGGCATGCCATCGGTGGGCCGCAAATTCCTGCTGGCCGGCGTGGGCGGCATGAACATCACCCGCTCCGAAGCCTTCCCGGCCTTCCTGTCCCGCTACGCCGAACGCGCGCCCAACCTCGCGCCACTGCTGCGAACATTCGGGGCGGACGCGTTGTGCACCTGGATCCGCGGGCTGGGCATCGACACCTTTGTCGGCAGCTCCGGGCGGGTATTTCCCACCGACATGAAGGCCGCGCCGCTATTGCGCGCCTGGCTCAAGCGCCTGCGTGATGCCGGTGTGGCGATTCCCACCCGTCACCGCTGGCTCGGCTGGAACCCCGACGGCAGCTTGCGCATCGCCTCGCCGGAAGGCGAAAAAACCTTGCGCCCCCAGGCGACCTTGCTGGCGTTGGGCGGCGGCAGTTGGTCGCGCCGGGGCTCCGATGGCGCCTGGATGCTACCGCTGGAACAACGCGGCGTAGCGCTGGCGCCGTTGCAACCGAGCAACTGCGGGTTCGAGGTCGAGGCCTGGAGCGACCTGATGATCAGCAAATTCGCCGGCGCCCCGCTGAAGAACATCGCCATGGGCCTGAACGACGATGTGCCACGCCTCGGCGAATGCGTGATCACCGTCACCGGCCTCGAAGGTAGCCTGGTCTATGCCCTGTCGGCGCCCATTCGTGAAGCCATCAACCAGCATGGCCATGCGACCGTTCATCTGGACCTGTTGCCGGGCCGGCCTGTGGATAAAATCCTCCAGGCCTTGAACAAACCGCGCGGCTCACGCTCGATGGCCAAGCACTTGCACAGCCAGCTGGGGATCGATGGCGTCAAGGCGGCGCTGCTGCGCGAGCTCACGCCGGCCGAGTGCTTCACTGACCCGGCGCAACTGGCCCAGGCGATCAAGGCCCTGCCGGTCACCCTGGTGAAGCCTCGTCCCCTGGACGAAGCCATCAGCAGCGCCGGTGGCGTGACCTTCGAGGCCTTGGATGAACGCCTGATGCTCAAGCACCTGCCCGGCGTGTTCTGCGCCGGGGAAATGCTCGACTGGGAAGCGCCGCCCGGCGGCTACCTGCTCACCGCCTGCTTTGCCAGCGGCCGGGCGGCGGGGTTGGGGGTGGTGGAGTGGTTACAGCGCCTGGATTGAAGACCGAGGCGCGGCCATCGCGCGCAAGCTCGCTCCCACAGAAGATCTGTGGTGCATACAGGATCTGTGAGCACCTGAGCACCACTGTGGGAGCGAGCTTGCTCGCGATAGCGGTATCTCAGGCACAGCAAATCATCAAGGCTTACGCTTACGCGGCCCGGTATTGAACACTGGCACTTTTCGCACAGGCTTGACCGAAGGTTCCACAGGCGCAGCGTCGCCACTGTCCACCCACTTGCCCAGGTTGCGCTTGCCGCCACCACCGGAAGTTTTCGGTTTCTTCGGTTTTTTCGGCTTCTTGATCACCTGGCCGCTGGCATCGGTGTCCGGCACCCGGTGCTCGGGTTCGAAGTCCTGTTCCATCTGCCGAGTCAACGTCTGGCGGGTCAGCATCTCGATGGCCGAGAGCAGATTCACCTCGTCGGCACAGACCAGGGAAATCGCCTGCCCGGTGGCGCCCGCCCGACCGGTACGGCCGATACGGTGGATGTAATCTTCGGCGACGATCGGCAGGTCGAAGTTCACCACCAACGGCAAATCCTCGATGTCCAAGCCACGAGCAGCGACGTCAGTGGCGACCAGAATCTGCACTTCGCTGGCCTTGAAGCGGTCAAGCGCCCGCTGGCGAGTGGCCTGGGGCTTGTCCCCGTGGATGCCGTCGGCGTTGACGCCCAGGCCCTGGAGTTTTTCCACCAGCGCATCGACACCGTTGCGGGTCTTGGCGAAGACCAGCACCTGCTTCCACTTGTTCTTGCGCATCAGGTGCACGAACAACTCCGCCTTGCGCTTCTTGTCCACCGTCACCACCCATTGCTTGACGGTGTTGGCGGCGACGTTGCGCGGGCTCACTTCGATGCTCAGCGGATCGTTGAGCATCTGCCCGGCCAACAGGCGGATCGCATCGGAAAAGGTCGCCGAGAACAACAGAGTCTGGCGATTCTTCGGCAGCGCCTTGTAGATATTCGCCAGTTCCTCGGAGAAGCCCAGGTCGAGCATGCGGTCGGCTTCGTCCAGCACCAGGGTCTGCAACTGGTTGAACTTCAGTGCGTTCTGGCGGAACAGATCGAGCAAGCGACCCGGCGTGGCAACCAGCAGGTCGACACCCTTGCGCAACTTCATCATCTGCGGATTGATGCTGACGCCGCCGTAGACCGCGTAGGTGCTCAGTGGCAGGTTCTGCGCGTACTGCCGCACGCTTTCATGGACCTGCTCAGCCAGTTCACGGGTCGGCACCAGGATCAGCGCCCGCACCGAGTTGGCCGCGACCTTCGGCCCTTCAGTGGTCAGCAACTGCAACAGCGGCACCGCAAAACCGGCGGTCTTGCCGGTGCCAGTCTGGGCCGCGGCCATCAGGTCGCGACCGGCGAGCACCGCCGGCATGGCTTGGGCCTGAACCGGGGTCGGAGTCTGGTAGCCGAGCGTCTCGAGGGCGCGCAACAAGGGTTCGATCAGGCCAAGGGTGGCGAAAGTCATGGAAGTACCGTAGGAAAAATCAGCGCAAGGTGTGCAATGCGCGGCAGTTTACCCTAAATCAGGCGGCGGCCGGCGCAGGCTTGGGCTTGCGCCACTGCGGCAAGCCGATCAACACCACGGCACTGATGATCACCATCATCGCCAGGGCCTCCTCGATGCCGATGGTTTCACCGGCAAACACGATGCCCAACAGCACCGCCACGGCCGGGTTGACGTAGGCATAACTGGTGGCCGCCGCCGGGCGCACATGCTTGAGCAGGTACATGTAGGCGTTGAAGGCGATGATCGAACCGAAGCCGATCAGGTAGAACAAGGCCAACCAACCTTCCAGCGGCGGCATGCTGTCCAAGTGTTCGCCGCTGGCGAAACTGCCGATCAACAGCACCACACCGCCCACCAGCATTTCCACGGCACTGGCCATCGCCCCGGCCGGTAACGGCAAATGCTTGCTCAGCACCGAGCCAAAGGCCCAGGACGCCGCCGCGAACACCAGCAAGGTCGCGCCCAACGGGCTGGACTGCAGGTTGGAACCGAGGTTGAGCATGGCGATGCCGATCAACCCCAGCACAATGCCCGCCCATTCCAGACGCGTATTACGCGCGCCCCAGAAATAGCCGCACAACAGGGTAAACAAAGGCACCGTCGCCACCGCCAATGCCGCGACCCCGGACGCCACGCCCGTGTGCTCGGCGCCACTCACCGCGCCATTGCCAAAACTGAGCAGCAGCACGCCAATGATCGCCCCGGCCTTCCACTGCGCCCAGGTCGGTGCCGGCGCCCCACGCCAGCGCAGGAAGCCGTACATCAGCGAACCGGCCAGCACAAAACGAATCCCGGCCAGCAGCAACGGCGGCCAATGCTCTACACCGATACGAATCACCAGGTAGGTCGAACCCCAGATGACGTACAAGGCAAAGAAGGCAGCGATCAAGGGCAGGGGAAAACGGCGTGTGCCAGGCATGTTCAACTCGAAGTCAGGACAATGAGAGACGTTATTCTAGAAAGGCGACAGACGGAATTTAAGTTACAAAACCTGTTTATCCAAGCCATACACTTTTCAAAACACGGCGTTCGGCGCTATAAATCGCGCTTTCGAAAGTCACGTCATTTGGAAGCCTACCTGTGGATAAATACGACCGCATGCTGCTCAGTGCCTTGTTGGAAAACGGTCGTGCGTCCTACGCTGAACTGGCCCGCAAAGTGAACCTGTCAGCCCCGGCCGTGGCCGAGCGGGTCAGCAAACTGGAAACCAGCGGCGTCATTACCGGCTATCAAGCCAAGGTCGACATGGCCAAGATCGGCCTGCCGGTGCAGTGCGTCATCGAACTGCGCATGAACCAGCACGGCAACCAAAAGACCTACGATGAACTGTGCAAGATCCCACAACTGACCGAATGCCATCGGGTCACCGGGGACCCGTGCGTGATCATGCAAGCGGCTGTCGGCTCGATGCCCGAGCTGGAAGAGCTGATCAACCGCATCGCCAAGTTCGGTTTCAGCAAGACCTCGATCGTGCTGTCCAGTGCCATTGAAAAGCGCGTGCCGTTGGGGCAGTTGGAAGGGAATGGCAAATAGACGGTCCAACACAAATCAAAACTGTGGGAGCGGGCTTGCTCGCGAACGCGGTGTGTCAGTACGTAAACATGCGACTGACACACCGCATTCGCGAGCAAGCCCGCTCCCACAAGGGTTCTGTGGTGTGTCTAGAACCCGCGATGCCGCTTGAGGTGCTCGTTGATCTTCGCCGCCGGCACCTTCTGCAAACTGCACAGCAGATCATGGGACAGCTCCCGTAGCCCGTGCTTCTGCCGCAGTTCCGCAGCCAGGTGCGCGGTGAGGTTGGCGGCCATTTCGGCGTCGGCCATGGCCCGGTGAGCCTGGCCGGTGTGGGGCAAGCCGGCGAACGTGTTGAGTGTGCCTAGCTTGTGGTTCGGCGCCGCCGGCATCAAGCGCCGGGCCAGCAACAGTGAGCAGGCAAAATTCTGCAGGCGGGTGCGCTTGATGCGTCCCAGCTCGAAATCCCAGAACTTCTGGTCGAACGCAGCGTTGTGGGCCAGCAGCGGCGTGGTGCCGACGAACTCGTTGACCTCGTTCATGACCTTTTCCGCCGACGGTGCGCTGCGCAACATGGCGTTGCTGATGCCGGTCAGTTGTTCGATGAAGGCTGGGACGCGTACACCGGCATTCATCAGGCTCTGGTAGCGGTCGACGATCCGGCCTTGTTCGAGCATCACCACTGCGATCTCAGTGGCCCGGCAGCTGCTGCTCGGGGTGATGCCGGTGGTTTCAAAGTCGATGACTGCGATGCGTTCCAAACCTTTTGAACTCCGTGAAAATCAATTCTTGAGCAACAACGCGCCTTCGATGGGCACATAGCGACTGGCGGCGCGGATCAGCGAGTTGGCGGTCAACCCCGGCACGCCATAGGCCACGGCCTGGATGCCGTGCTTGTTGATGATGCGTTCGAGCAGCATGTCGAAATCGCCATCGCCGGAGGCCAGCACCACTTCATCGACGTGATCGGCAGCGTCCATGATGTCCAGCGTGATGCCCACGTCCCAGTCGCCCTTGGCCGAGCCGTCGCTGCGCTGGATGTAGGGCTTGAGCTTCACGATGAAACCCAGGTTGCGCAGGATCTGCTGGAACTGCTGCTGCTTGCTGTCACCGCGATCGATCGCATAGGCGTAGGCCTCGACGATCTGGCCTTGTTTGCTGACATCTGCCCACAGCGCGGCATAGTTGAAATGGCAACCATAAGCCTGGCGCACGGTGTAGTAGAGGTTCTGGACATCGGCGAACACTGCAATTTTTTTCACCGCGTTTCCTCTTGGATGCACACGCAGGCAGACCACCAGGGCCGAAAAGTCGCCCAGTATGCCAGCCAGAGGGATTGTTCCGCGAATAATCGGCCCGAGGCGCCAGGGCGCCCCGGACGAATGGCAGCTCAGACGAAGGAGTCGTCGTCGCCGAAGGAAGATGAATCGTCGCTGTAGTCCGCGTCGCTGAAGCCGCCCGGGTCGTTTCCGTAGGCGTCGTTATCGGCCATACGCCGGTCATCGCCCCAACTGCTGTCAGTGGTGTCGTTGACCGGTTGCGCCGGGTCTTCCTTGAGGATCTCGACGATTTCCTGCGGTTGCTGGTTGCTGTGGAACAGGCTGCTGATGCCCTGGGCCAGCATCACGCCACCGGCCACGCCCGCCGCGGTTTTCAGCGCGCCGCCGAGGAAGCTGCCCGCTGCCGGGGCCTGCTGCTGCGGCGCGCCATAATTGCCGGGCGGCGCGCCGAAACCCTGTTGCGCCGGGGCATTGAAGGACGACGGTGTCGGTTCGCGCCAACCACCTCCGCTGGAGGCCGGTGCGCTCGCCGGGCGCGAGTCCCGTGGGCTTCCGCCGAAAATACTCGAGAGGAAACCACCGCCACCGCTGGACGCCGGCGCTTGCTTGCGAGCCTGTTGCAACTCGGCCTGCAACTGCTCGACCTGCTGGGAGAGCTGCCTGTTCTGCTCATCGAGGCGCTTGATCGCAGCCTCCTGCACCAGGATCGCCTGGGCCATGAAATAGCCCGCCGCTGGCTGGCTCGCCAGGTGCTCCTTGATCCGCACCTCGGCCTGGGCATCGCGCGGGGCTGAATCCTTTTCGGCCTGTTGCAGCCGTGAAAACAGTCCATCGATCAGGGTTTGTTCTTCGCTGTTCATGGCGACCTCATTCGATTGCCGGGTAGAAACCATTCCGATCCCGAAGACCGGTGCCCATCAGTAATGGGGCGCGTCGAAAAGCTTTCAATGGTCTTTACCTGATGTTTACGTTTGTTTCTGCAGTCACCTGATGGGTAAAGTGTCGGACCGCTTTTTTTGAACTGCGATACCGACCCATGAATCCGTTAGAAGTACTGCGTGACTCCTTGTATTTTTTCAAGCGCCATCTGGGCCGGATCGCCCAGTTGTGCCTGCCGCTGGTGATACTTGAAGCCGTGCTGCAACAAGGGGTGGACAACGCCCTGGGGGCCGACGGTTTTTCCGGCTACAGCGTCATCGTTGGGTTATTGGTCTATCCGCTGTACACCGCGGCGCTGATTCTGTTTCTCGATGCCCGCAGCCGTGGTGAAGCGCCACGCACGCGAGACCTGCTTGCCGCCGCCCTGCTCCAGTGGCCGCGCTTCGCCTTGCTGACCGCTCTCAACACGTTGCTGATCCTGATCGGCATCTCCTTGTACTTCCTGCCTGGGCTGTGGCTGATGGTCGTCCTGGCCTTCGGCGAATACCTGTTGGTGTTGAGGGGCATGGCGCCACTGGCCGCCATGAAGGAAAGCGCGCGCCTGAGTCGAGGCCATTTCTGGCGAATCCTGCTTTGCATCCTGGCCGTCATGGTCCCGCTGTGGTTGCTCAAGGGTGCCAGCGTCTCGGTGTATCCGCCGCCGCAGAATCCGTTGATCAGCTTGTTGGTCGACAGCCTCCACAGCTTCCTGCAATTGTTCACCACCGTGGTGTTGTTCCGAATGTTCATGCTGATTGCAGAAAAACCCAAGCCATGACCCGTCTACTACGCCACGCCTTGCTGGGCCTGCTGTTGATTGTCGGCATCGGTGCCTTTGCAACCTATGGCCTGACCTGGCGCCCCCAGGCCCGGGAAGCACTGCCCGTCAGTTGCACTGCCAACGCAGCAGCGCTGGTGCCCGGCCAGGCCTTGAAGGTGATGACCTGGAACGTCCAGTTCCTCGCCGGCAAGCGCTACGTGTTCTGGCACGACCTGGCCCAGGGCGACGATGAAAGCCCGACCTTGGAGGACATGGCCTTCAGCCTCGACGAAGTGGCCCGGGTCATTCGCGACGAACAACCGGACATCGTGTTGCTCCAGGAACTGGACAAGGGCGCCAAGGCCAGCGATTACCAGGACCAGCTCAAGCTGCTACAGGAACGCCTGGCCGACCTCTATCCGTGCGGCACCAGCGCCTTCGACTGGAAGGCCGACTTCATCCCCAACCCGCGTATCTTCGGCAGTGTCGGCCGGCAACTGGCGACCCTGAGTCGCTACCGCATCGACCATGCCGAACGGGTGCAACTGCCGGTGGCCGACGCCAACTTCATCAGCCGTCAGTTCCAGCCAAAAAACGCTTTGTTGGTGAGTTATCTGGCGCTGAGCGACGGCGGCCAACTGGCGGTGCTCAACACCCATCTGGAACGGGCCACCGAGCCGGACGACACCCTGCCCAAGCAAATCGCCGCCGTCACCAAGGCAGTGGATAAACTCGAATCCGCGGGCACGCCCTGGCTGATCGGTGGCGACTTCAACCTGCTGCCCCTGGGCCAGTACCGGCGCCTGCCATCCGAGCAGCGCACGCCTTACGCCGCCGACAGCCCGCTGCACCTGCTGTGGGACAAATACCCGATGATTCCCACCAACAACGAAGCCAGCGGCATCGACCGCGAACATTGGCTGACCCACTACCCGAACGACCCCGGCCTCAACGGCCCCGACCGCACCGTCGACTACCTGTTCTACAGCCCGCGCATCAAACGGGTCCAGGCCCAGGTAAGGCAGGACGATACCTTGCGCATCTCCGATCACTTGCCGGTGATTGCCCGGTTCCTGTTGCCGGCCGCGCCTTAGCGGACTCACCGAAGCCCCCTGTGGGAGCGCGCTTGCTCGCGATAGCGGTGTGTCAGTCGATAATAATGCTGCTGATCCACCGCAATCGCGAGCAAGCTCGCTCCCACAGTGGATCTGTGTTGGATCTTGAATCAGCTCACTTACGCGGCTTGACCCGCGCCGTCGCCTCCGCCACCAGCGGATCGTCCGGCCAGTAATGCTTGGGGTAACGCCCCTTGAGATCCTTCTTCACCTCGGCATAAGTGCTGCGCCAGAAGTTCGCCAAATCCTGGGTCACCTGCACCGGCCGCCGCGCTGGCGACCGCAGGTGCAACTTGACCACCTGCCGGCCGCTGGCAATGCGCGGGGTGTCGGCAAGGCCGAAGAGTTCCTGCAGGCGCACCGCGAGGATCGGTGGATGCTCGCTGTAGTCCAGGCGGATCGACGAACCCGAGGGCACGTGCAAATGGTGCGGCGCCAGTTCATCCACGCGTTGCGGCAGGGGCCAGGGCAACAGGTTGTGAACGAAGCTCGACACGTCCAGGTTGGCGAAATGGCTGAGGCGCGAGACGCGGCCCAGATACGGCATCAACCAATGCTCGAGGCTGTCCAGCAAGGCGCCGTCGCTGACGTCTGGCCATTCGCTCTCGCCCTTGGCGTCCAGGTCCAGGCGCCGCAGCAGCGCCACCCGCGCCTGCCATTGCCGCAGTTCCGGGGTCCAGGGCAATAATTCCAGGCCCTTGCGCCGCACCAGGTTCACCAAGGCCTGGCTACGGGCTGACTCATCCAGGCCGGTCAGCGGTTCGCGGCTGAGCACCAGTTCGCCGACCTTGCGCTGGCGCTCGGCCCGCAGCACGCCTTCGCGCTCGTCCCAATCCAGTTGGTCCACAGTGCTCACTTGCTCGGCCAGCACCGAATCGAACAGCGTCGGGTCGAAATCCGTCGCCAGATAGATTCGCTCTTCGCGCTGGCCCTGGCGACTGCCCAAATCGGCGATCACCAACCACGCCTGTTTCATCAGGCTGTCGGCCTCGGCAAACAGCGCCGCACGACCATTGGCCAAACGATATTCCGCGCCGCCGGGCCGGCGCTGCTGGGCGACACGGTCCGGATAGGCCAACGCCAGCAAGGCGCCGAGCCAGCGCGGATGATCGGGATCGGCCACGGCTTCTTCGGCCTTGCCCCGCAGGTAGCCGCGATACTGCCGAGCCAATTGCCGGGCCCGTTGCACCCCACCTTGGGCGCCCCGCGCGGCGCGTTCTTCGCCGGACAGCAAGGCCAGGCGACTGTGCAGGTCCGCGCCGGCACCGCGGAGAATGTCGCGCTCGCCCAACAGTGCGGCGACATTGCAGGCCATGTCTGCCAGGCCCAGCGCCTGGCCGCGCAACAGCAAATGGGCGATACGCGGGTGGGCCGGCAGTTCCGCCATGGCCTGGCCGTGGCGGGTCAGTTGCTCGCCCTCCAACGCACCCAGGCGTTGCAGCAGGTCTTGGGCCTGGGCATACGCAGCGGCGGGCGGAACGTCGAGCCAGACCAGTTGCTGCGGCGTCACGCCCCAGCGCCCCAGTTGCAGGGCCAACCCGGCCAGGTCCGCCGACAGAATCTCCGCGCTGCCGTAAGCGGCCAATTGCTCATGCTGGTCTTCGGACCACAACCGGTAACACACCCCCGGTTCCAGGCGCCCAGCACGACCGGCTCGCTGGGTGGCGCTGGCCCGGGAAATGCGCTGGGTGTCGAGACGGGTCATGCCGCTGCCCGGATCGAAACGCGGCACCCGGGCCAGTCCGGCGTCGATCACCACCCGCACGCCGTTGATGGTCAAGCTGGTCTCGGCGATGTTGGTGGCCAACACCACCTTGCGCTGGCCGGGGGGCGCCGGGTCGATGGCGGCGCGTTGGGCGGCGAGGTCCAGTTCGCCGTGCAACGGACAGAGCAATACATTGCCGCCCTCACCCAAGGCCTCGGCCAGTTGCTGATGCACCCGGCGAATCTCCGCCTGCCCGGGCAAGAACACCAGGACGCTGCCGGTTTCATCGTGCAGGGCTTCCAGCACCGTCTGCACCAAGCGCGGCTCGATGAACTCGCCGGGCTGGAACGGCCGGCCCCAGCGCACCGTCACCGGAAACATGCGGCCTTCGCTGCGCAGGATCGGCGCGTCGCCCAGCAACCCGGCCAGGCGCTCGCCTTCCAGGGTGGCGGACATCAACAGGATCTTCAGCGGCTGCTCGTCGCGAAACAACTCCCGACCGTTGAGGCTCAGGGCCAGGGCCAGGTCGGCGTCGAGGCTGCGTTCATGGAATTCATCGAAAATCAGCAGCCCCACGCCTTCCAGCGCCGGGTCATCCTGCAAGCGGCGGGTGAGGATGCCTTCGGTGACCACTTCGATACGGGTCTTGGGCCCGACCTTGCTGTCGAGGCGAATCCGGTAGCCGACCGTCTCGCCGACCTTTTCCCCCAGTTCGCTGGCCAGCCGTTCGGCCGCCGCCCGTGCCGCCAGGCGCCGGGGTTCGAGCATCAGGATGGTCTGTCCGGCCAGCCACGGCTCGTTCAGCAAGGCCAGGGGACCACGGGTGGTTTTACCGGCACCGGGCGGCGCTTCGAGCACGGCTTCGTGGCGCGAGGCCAAGGCTTGGCGCAGGGCGGGTAAAACTTCATCAATCGGCAAAGAAATCATGCTGGCTCCAAAACAGAGGGCCGAGTATAACGGCGAACTGTTTAGCGTGGTCTGGACTCCAACCAGCAACGCCTCTACCTGTTCAGGAGATTGCTATGCGTATTCCCTTTCGCGTGATCGGTGGCGTGCTGGTCGCCACCCTGCTGACCCAGATCAGCGCCTGCGGCTCGATCTTCTACCCGGACCGTCGCGGCCAGATCGACGGCAAGATCGACCCGGCCATCGCCGCCCTCGATGCCGTCGGCCTGCTGTTCTACATCATCCCCGGCCTGATCGCGTTCGCCGTGGACTTTGCCACCGGGGCCATTTATTTCGAACCGGGCCGCAGCGTCCAGATCGAGCCCGAGAAACTCAAGCCGGCCATCAACCCCGATGGCACCGTCAATAACCAGAAATTGCAGGCGAGCCTGGAACGCGAACTGGGCCGCAGCTTCCCGCTGGACGATCCGCGCCTGATCCAGCACAAGGGCAGCGCACAACAACTGGCTGCCCTCGGTCTCAAACCGGCCGCATGACCGACGCGACGGAAGGAACGACCGCGCCATGACCACCAGCACCGAACACGCTCGCCTGTTGCGCCTTGCCACCCGGGCGTCGGTGGCCGTGGCACTTGTCCTGATCGTCGCCAAGGCCCTGGCCTGGTGGCTCAGCGGTTCGGTGAGCATGCTCGCCGGCCTGACCGACTCGACACTGGACGGCGTCACCTCGCTGCTCAATCTGCTGGCGGTGCATTACGCCTTGCGTCCCGCCGACGATGACCATCGCTACGGTCACGGCAAGGCCGAATCCCTGGCTGGCATGGCCCAGGCGCTGTTTATCGGCGGCAGTGCGGTACTGATCGCCTTGCAGGCCTTCGAACGCCTGAAGGAGCCGGTGCCGGTGGACGCGCCCTGGCTCAGCGTCGGTGTGATCGTGTTTTCCCTGGTGCTGACCTTGGCGCTGCTGGCGTTACAGCATCGGGTCATCCGCGCCACCGGCTCCAACGCAGTGCGCGCCGACTCGCTGCACTACCGCTCGGACCTGTTGCTCAACGGCAGCATCCTGGTGGCGCTGGTACTGGCAGGGTTGGGCTGGTATCAACTCGACGCCTGGTTCGGCCTGGGGATCGCGGTATATATCCTGTGGAGCGCCATCCAGATCGCCCGGGAAAGCTTCGCCGTGCTGATGGATGAAGAACTGCCGCCCGACGTCAGCCAACGCATGCTGGAACTGGCCTGCGCGGTGCCCGGCGTACTCGGCGCCCATGACCTGCGTACGCGGGTCTCCGGCAACCACTGGTTCGTGCAACTGCACCTGGAGCTGCCGGGGGAACTGACCCTGTCAGTCGCCCACGGCATCAGCGACCAGGCCGCCGATGCGATCCATCGCGCTTATCCCAAGGCCGAAGTGCTGGTGCATGCCGATCCGTCGGAAGTGGTGAAGCGCGCCACCGCCTGATACTCAAGATTTGAACACACAACCTGTGGCGAGGGGATTTATCCCCGCTGGGCTGCAAAGCTGCCCCAAAGCAGCCGACTCAATCTGTCTGGCACACCGAGGCGGCGGATTTCAGGGCCGCTTCGCGCCCCAGCGGGGATAAATCCCCTCGCCACAAAAAGCAGCGTCCGCACGATCTTACCAAGCCTCAGTACATCACCTGATACCCACGACTGCTCAAGCAACTGCCTTGGGCCTGGCGATAGGTCTGAACCACTTCCGGTGCCGGTGGGTAGGTGTAGTTGCGCGGGTCGAAACCACTCTGCTGCACTGCCCAGCGATAACAGTCGTAGCCATCCTGATTGACCTGTTCGGGCGGCTGGCCATTGGCGGGATAGGCCACCACATCGAAACTATTGCCCTGGGGTTGCGGCTGCGGGTTGGCGACCGGAGCATCGACCACGACGTAATCCTGGGTGTTGGCTTCATAGATGTAATAGGCGCCAGCAGCGAGGAAGCACAGCGAACTGCCGATCCACACTTCCCGGGCGTAATCAGGCAGGTAACGGGTGCGGATGCCCCGCGGCGGCTCGACCACGACATAACGCGGCCCTTGCGGACGATACCAGTAGCCGCCCGAGTAGAAATAATCCTGGCCGCGATAGGGCACGCGGTAGTTGCGATCCGGGAAACGGTCGATCACATAACCCGGACGGTATTGCGGCCCTGGCCCCCAACCGTTGCCATGCCCACCCGGCCGACCGGACCAATGCTGATCGGGACGACCGTCATGGTCGGGTCGCGGACCTGCGTTCGGATAGCCATCGTTGCGCCGAGGAATATCGCGGTAATACCCCGGTTGCGGTTCACGGGTCTGGGTCACGCTGTCGGGCCGGCCCTGGATGGGCAAGTTGTTGCCAGGCTGCGGCTGCGGGCGACCCTGGCCGTTGGGGTCTTGGGGCCCACGCTCATAGTGCTGGCCACCCTGGTATTGCGGCTGCGGCTTGACCTCGAACTGACGACTGTTGTCGCCCCGAATGATCTCGTTGCTTTGCGGCCGTGGCTGGCCCGAATGACCCTGGCCATTGCCGCCCCGACCGTCCTGCCCGCGACCGCCGTCCGGGCCGCCACGGTTTTGCTGATCGTCGGCCATTCCCTGCGCACTGACACTTGCCCACAACAGACCAACACCTGCCAAACGCCAGATGCGCGACTTCATGAAATTCCTCACAACGGTTCAAGGCCTGATGATAAGACTGAGGAAGCCCAGGCCGGTTCTGCGACAGATTATCAGCCATCCACTTTATTTAGCTGACATTTACTGAGCCGCCCTCTCCGCCCGGCGAATACCGTAACGTGCGCCATGCCTTGATTAACATTAAAACGCCACCATCCAAAAAAAACATAGCAACTACCGTTCGTCTGATTTAAAGATAAATTTTCATGACAAGAAGTGATACCACTTAAGATGCCCAGCGTTTAGCTAGGCGACAGGGACTTCCATTTGCCTGAAACGATCGCCGGCATTGGCCGCAGTTAGCCATTCAAGGGAATGAAGGCATGTCACATTTTGGCGTTACGCACGTTTTGGCTTGTTGTGCGATATTCACATCCCTGGCCCAGGCTGCCCCCATCCAGACACCTGGCGATCGTGACCTGATTCGTGATCGTCAGCAGCAATTGCTGCAAGAACAACAGAAACGCCTCGACGAACTTCAGCAATTGCCAGGCAAGACCTTGCCCCCCCCTGCGCCCGCCAACCCCGACGACAAGCGTTGCTTCGACATCAAGACCATTGAGCTGGAGGGCGCGGCCCACCTTGACGCCGGCGTGCGCGAGCAGTTGATCAGGCCCTATCAGAACCAATGCTTGTCGGTCGGACAGATCAATACCTTGCTCAAGGCCTTGACCCATCATTATCTTGAGCGCGGTTTCGTCACCACCCGAACCTATCTGCCACAGCAGGACCTGTCGGGCGGTGTGTTAAAAATCGTGGTAGTCGAAGGACGACTTGAGAGCATCGACAGTTCCGCCCTGGCCAGCCCCCGTGAATTGGCAATGACGTTTCCCGGCCAGACCGGCGAGCCGCTGAACCTGCGGGAACTGGAGCAACTGGTGGATCAGCTCAGTCGCTTGCCATCTCGTCAGGCCCAGCTTGAGCTGACGCCTGGCGAGCAAGTCGGCGGCAGCCGCATAGGCCTCAAGGGCGAGCGTGAAAAACCCTGGCGCGTATCGGCCACGCGTAACAACGACGGTGACCGCAGCACGGGTCAACAACAAGTGGGCTTGGGTCTGGACTGGGATAGCCCGCTAGGCCTGGCCGACCAATTAAGCCTGCGCGCCAATCAGGACGCTGTCAGCGACCACTGGCGTCATTCCGACAATCAGAGCCTGTATTACAGCGTGCCCTATGGCTGGTGGACGTTCAATTACGCGTACAGCCAGAGTTTCTACCGCGCCAGCGGCAACGCACAAGGCTACAAATTCGGTTATGACGGTACCAGCAAGAACCACGCGGTGCGCGCCGAGCGCGTGCTACATCGCGACAACGTGAGCAAGACCGGCATCAGTTTCGGCCTCAGCCAACTGCGCACACGCAACTACGTGGACGATAACTTCATCGACACCTCGAGCGTGACCATCACCGAGACCCAATTGAATCTTAACCATGGTCGGCGCATCGGCTCGGCGTTCATCAACCTCGATGCCGGCTGGCAACAAGGGATTGGCATGCTGGATGCCCAACGGGACAGCTCCCACCAAGGGCCGCAATCGCGCTACAACAAATACAGCCTGACCCTGAGCTATCTGCAGCCGTTCCGTTTATGGGGCGAAAACTTCAGCTTCGACAGCCTCGCAACAGGCCAGCGCAGCGAAGATGAACTCTACAGCCCGCAACGAATCAGCTTGGGCGGTGTCAGTTCAGTACGAGGCCTGCAAGACCAGACCTTGACGGGTGACAGCGGCGGTTACTGGCGCAACCAGTTGCGTTGGCGACGGGCCGTGACCTGGCAACCTCTGCAGCCGATGTTGCAAGAATACGGCGTGGCATTTGCCTACGACGTCGGGGTCATCGAGGGCAGGTCCTCGAACCCTGAGGAAAGCGGCCGTGTCACCGGCAACGCCCTGGAGTTCAACGCCAGGGGCAAGAACCTCGCAACTTCCGTGAGTTTCGCTCGCTCACTGGAACGCCCGGGGATTATCGAAAAACGTGAACGCCCGGTGTATTTCCGCGTCGATCTGTTTTTCTGACACCCCGAATCGCTCTTGTAAATGGAAGACTTTCACATGGACGTGCGCAGCCCCCTGTCTCAAAGTATTGCCCTGGCTTTGGCCTCGATTGTGTTCCTCAATCCCATCGTCGCCGCAGCGGCCGGTCTTGCCGTCGATGCGGCAGCAGGGGGCAAAACGACCATTGGCGCGGCGGGCAATGGCGTGCCGGTGATCAACATCAACGGTACCAACGGCAGCGGGCTGTCCCATAACAAGTTCACCGACTACAACGTCGGCAAGAACGGCGTGATCCTCAACAACGCCACCGGCAAGACGCAGAATACCCAACAAGGGGGAATCATCCTCGGCAACGACAACCTCAAGCGTCAGGCCGCGCAAGTCATCCTCAACGAAATCACCAGCGGCAATCGCAGCCACATGGCCGGCTACACCGAAGTGGCCGGGCAAGCGGCACGCGTCATCGTCGCCAACCCCAATGGCATCACCTGCAGCGGTTGCGGCTTTATCAACACGCCGCGCGCCACCCTGACTACCGGCAAGCCCATCATGGACGGCCAGCGCCTGGACCACTTCCAGGTCGACGGTGGCGACATCAGCATTGAGGGTGCAGGCCTGGACGCCAGTGACGTCGACCAATTCGATCTGATCACCCGCAGCACCAAGCTCAATGCCAATATCTATGCGAAAAACCTCAATGTGGTAACCGGCCGCAACGACGTCTACGCCGACAACCTGAGCGCCACTGCTCGCGCCGACGACGGCAGCGAAAAACCGGATCTGGCCATCGACAGTTCGGCCTTGGGCGGCATGTACGCCGGGGCAATTCGTCTGGTGGGCACCGAGAAGGGCGTGGGTGTGCGCCTGGCGGGCGACATGGCCGCCAGCGTGGGCGACATCCAGATCGACGCCAGCGGCAAGGTCCGCATGGCCAACGCCAGCGCCAACCAGGCTGTCACCGTCAATGGACAAAGCCTGGATGTGCAAGGCAAGGTCTACGCGGGCACCCAAGTCAACGTGAACACAAGCGGTAATGTGATAGTCGGCAAGAGCCTGGCCGCTCGCGACAAAGTCACCGTCACCAGCACCGGCAAGGTCATCAACAACGGCATCGTCGAAGCCGGGGTGAATCCGAACAATACCCGTAACCAGGGTGGTGATGTGGCCATCACCGCCGGACAACTGAGCAACACCGGTAACGTCGTGGCTAGCCGCAACCTCAAGGTGGGTGCCAACGAGCTGATCGACAACCAGAACGGCATCATCCAGGGCCACAACGTTGGCCTGACCAGCGCTCGCCTGGTCAACCAAGGCACAACGGCACGGGTGCTGGGGATCGATACGCTGTCTCTGTCGACGCCGGCCATCGTCAACCTGGGCGGCTTGATCCGCTTCGGCGATGGCCAGTCCGCCACCCTTGATCTCGACACCCTGGACAACACCGACGGCCACCTCGAACTGGCCGGCGGCAGCCTCGGCCTCAACGCCAAGCAACTGACCAACCTGCGCGGCTCAGTGATCGCCGATCAACTGCAAGTGACTGCCGAGCGCCTGGGCAACCAAGGCGGCCTGATCGCGTCCAGCGTCGGCCAGTCCATTCTCGACATCAGCGGCCAGCTCGACAACACCGGCGGCGTGCTGCAAGCCCAAAGCCTGTTGGATGTCAGCGCCGCCGAGGTACTGAACCAAGGCGGAAAACTCGTCGCCGATCACCTCAAGCTCACTGCCGAGCGTCTGAACAACAGCGCCAACGGCTTGATCAGTGCCGAGCTTGGCAACAACGTATTGACCGTTACGCAAGACATGACCAATCAGGGCGGCCGGATCCAGGCAGCTTCCGCATTGAGCATCAAGGCCGCAAGCCTGGACAATGTGGGCGGCACTCTGCTGGGCCGACAGTTGACCTTGGTCAGCCAAGGTAACCTGGACAACCGGCAAGGCAAGATCAGTGCCGACCAACTGGCCGTCACCGCCCTGGACGTGGACAACACCGAAGGCTTGCTGCAAGGCACCAGCAGCGCCTCCCTGACCGCCCGGGACCTGAACAACCTCAAGGGCAACGTCAACGGCGGCCAGCTCAGCACGGGCCTGGACAGCCTCAGCCAGAACGCCCAAGGCGTGCTCAGCGCCGAAACCGGCAAGCTGACAATGGTCGTGACCCAACAACTGAACAACAGCGCTGGTCACCTCCAATCCAAAGTCGGTGATCTCGACGTCACCGCAGCAGCGTTGAACAACCAGCAAGGTGTGATCGTCGGCAAGCAACTGCTGTTGACTCAAAGCGGTTTGCTGGATAACCGCGGCGGTCGCGTGGTGGGCGATCAACTGACTGTTGGCGCCGGGCGCATCGACAACAGCGCCAACGGCTTGCTGCTCGCCGGGACCGGTGGTGCGCTGTTGACGCTCAAGGACCAGGGCCTGACGCGCGGGCAGTTGCTCAACAACCAGGGGCGCGTGCAGAGCGACGGCCATTTGCAGATCAATGGCAGCGACATCGACAACCACGGCGGTGTGCTGCTGGGCAGCAGCGTCGGGGTCAATGTCTCCACCCTGGACAACAGCGCCCAAGGCGCGGCGATTGCCACCGCTGGTGCCATTGAACTGGCGGTCGCAGGCGTATTGAACAACACCCTGGGCCTGATCGATGGCAGCGCGTCAACGGTTCGCGTGACCCAGGCCACCCAGCTCGCCAATCAGGGCGGCACCCTCATCGGCAAGCGCCTGGACGTACAGGCTACGGTGGTGGACAACCGCAAGGGCCAGCTCCTTTCCGGTACCGAGGGATTAAAAATCACTGCAACCTCCGTGGATAACAGCGAAGGTCTTGTGTTGGCACGCGGTGGTCACGCCAATCTACAGCTTGATCAAGGCACGTTGAACAACCAGGGCGGTGCGTTGCAAGGCGATAGTGTCGAAGTGCAGGCCGCCGCTGTAAACAACAGCGCACTGGCCGACAAGGCCGGGATCATCAATGCCCAAGCCGGCGATTTGAAACTGGTGGTCGACAACCTGACCAACCAGGCGGGCCGCCTTTTTGCCCAAGGCCTGCTCAGCAGCCAGGGCCAGACCCTGGACAACCGCGTGGGCGGTGAAATAAGCGCCAGGAACCTGAGCCTCAACGCGCTGAACACGTATAACCAGAGCGGCCTGATCGAATCGGGCGGTAACCTGCTGCTGACCGGCAGCAATCTGAATAACAGTACTGGCCGCATCCGCGCCATTGGCGGCGACCTGAGCCAGATTCTGCTCACGGGCGTCCTGGACAACCAGAACGGTTCCATCGGTGTCACGAGCCAGGCGTTCAACCTCAAGGCTGGCGCGCTGGATAACCTTGCCGGCAGCGTCGAACACACCGGAGCGGGTTTGCTCAAGATCGACCTTGCCAGCCTGACTGGCAACCAGGGCAGCATCACCGGCCTGGGCAGCGCCGCCGTGGACATTGGCGCGATCAATGGCACCGGGCGCCTGCAATTCAATGGTGCACTGGATGTGGCCGTGAACGACAACCTCAACCTGCTGGCCGGCGACCGCATCGCCAGCGCCAGCGGCCTGGCGCTAAGCGCCACGACCCTGAACAACGGCGGCGAAGTGCTCAGCGACGGTGACCTGGACCTGACGCTCACCGGCGACCTGAATAATAACGGCCTGCTGTCAGCGGCCAAGGCCGTCAGCATCTCGGCGGGCAACCTCACCCAGAATGGCGGACGCATCGCCAGCGCCGGCGATACCACCCTCGACCTGCGCGGCAACCTGGACAATCTCGGACGCCTGATCGCCAGCCAGAATCTCAAGATCCATGCCGCACAAGTCAGCAACCGAGGAACCCTCGGTGCCATGGGCCAGGTGGACATCTTCGCGGGCAACGGCATCAGCACCTCAGCCAATACCCTGATCTACAGCGGTGCCGACATGAACCTGCGCGGCGCCACCCTGAGCAACCTCTACGGCGATATCTACAGCCGGGGCAACCTGAGCTTCGCCGCCCTGGACAATGGCCAGGCACAAAGCCTGAGCAACCGCTCGGCGAACATCGAAAGCGAAGGAGACATGAACCTCAATGTCGCCAGCCTGGAAAATACCAAGGACACATTCGAGATCGGCGAATCCCTTGTCAGCCGCCGCATCGACATCAACTGCACCGACTGTTCCGGCAAGCATCACACCGCGACGTTTATCGTCAACAGCACCTACCTGGGTAAAGTTATCCAGGACTCCCCCGCAGCGCGCCTGATTGCCGGGCGCGACCTGCTGATCAATGCCGGTACCGTGGAAAACAAACAAAGCCTGCTCGCCGCCAACCGCGACGCATTCGTCAATGCGACAAACTTCTACAACCGAGGGGCCACCCTCGACCAGCGTGTTGAAAGCACCACTTACTTCCTGCACGGGGTGAAGCAAGGCGACTTCCGTTGGGCAGAATCAAACGCCCATGCCTGGAACGCGGCCAATGCCGGCAGCGCTCCCGACCAGCAGCAACCCATTCCGGCGGCGATCACCCAATACCCACTCATCGGCCAGAGCAGCGTTGTACACAACGGCACCCAGGTGGGTTACGCGTCCACCTTGCAGTCCGGTCGCCAGTTGAACCTTGTCGTCACAGGCGACCTTGAAAACGGCACGTTGACTCAGCAGGCCAGCGCCCAGTTATCAGGCCAGAGTCTGACCAATACCGTTGACCTGGTCGGCGGCCAGACCATCACCGTCAACGCCTTGGGCAGCGGCGGCAGCACCCAGGTCGCGGCGGATGTCCGGCGCGTCGAACGCGTCACTGCCGACGGCAGCACCCAGGTCAGCTTCGTGCCGGTGGACTTTGCCGGCGTGCCTTTTGTCACGGTCGATCCCACCGCGCTCGCCACCTATCGCTTGCCGGAAGGTGACTATGGCCTATTCGTGCGCAGCCAGAATCCGGATAGCCGCTACCTGATCGAGACCAACCCGAACCTGACCAACCTCTCGCGGTTCATGAGTTCCGATTACATGTTCGGTCTGTTGGGCTACAACGACGACCGTAGCTGGCGTCGCCTGGGTGATGGCCTATACGAAACCCGCCTGATCCGCGAAGCGGTGCTGGCCCAGACCGGGCAGCGCTTCCTCGCCGCCAGCCTGACCAGCGACTACGAGCAATACCAATACTTGATGGATAACGCCATCGCTTCCAAGGACTCATTGCGCCTGAGCGTCGGCGTAGCCTTGACCGCCCAGCAAGTGGCGGCGTTGACCCACGATATCGTCTGGATGGAAGCGCGTCAGGTGCAAGGCCAGCAAGTGCTGGTGCCGGTGCTCTACCTGGCCCAGGCCGAATCGCGCAACCTGCGCGGCGGCAGCCTGGTGCAGGCACGTGACATTAACCTGATGGCCGGCAACGACCTCACCAACGTCGGTACCCTGCGGGCCAGCAGCAACCTGTCGGCCGAGGCGGGGAACAACCTTTATCAGGGCGGCCTGACACAAGCCAGCGAGCGCGTGAGCTTGATGGCCAACAACAGTATTCGCAACGCCCTGGGCGGTGAAGTACGCGGCAATCAGGTCGACCTCACCGCCGTCAAAGGCGACATCGTCAACGAGCGCGCTGCCATGGAGGTGCTCTATGGTTCCGGCTCGCGGACCAACCTGGATCAAGGCAGCCTGATCAGCGCCCGCCAGCAATTGAATGTCAGCGCCGGACGTGACCTGACCAACAAAGGCCAGATCAATAGCGACGGTAATGCCACGCTCAATGCCGGGCGCGATGTGGAAATGCTCGCAGTGCAGGATCACACCTTCACCCAGAATGCGATCCGCCGTGGCCTGGTGACCAACAACACCGTCAAGACCCTCGGCTCCAGCGTGACCACGGGCGGCAACCTGGAAGTGAACGCCGGACGCGATATGGCGATCGTGGCAAGCCAGGCCAAGGCCGGACATGACCTGGCCCTCAATGCCGGCAATGACATGGCGATTATCTCGGCCCAGGACGAACAGTCCTCGACCTTCTACCAGAAGAAAAAAGGGTCCTGGGGCAAAAGCAAAACCACCCAGAGCGCGGACTCGGCAACTCACAACGTGGCTTCGCAGATCGAGGCCGGACATGACCTCACCGTCAACGTCACCCAGGACAAGGACGGGCGCATCGGCCTGAACGGCGGCCGCGACGTGAGCGTGCTCGGCAGCCAGCTCATGGCCGGCACTGCCGTGTTGGTCGGTGGTGCCGGCGACGTCAACCTGATGTCGGCGCAAGAGCAGACCGACAGCAGCTATAGCATGAAGAAAAAAGGCAGTTTCGGCCTGAGCAAAAGCGGCAATAGCCGCAGCTCCAGCAGCATCACCCAAGTGGGCAGCGAGCTGGACGCCGGTAACGATGCCGTGGTGGGCGCTGGCGGTAACGTCAACCTGTCCGCCAGCCGTATCGATGCCAAGCGCGATGCGCAATTGCGCGCCGGGATGATCGACAAGAACGGCGACGTCAACCTGATGGACGCCGCCAACGAGTCCACCAGCCAGAGCGAGAAGTACAAAAGCAAAGTGGGTTTCAGCACCTCCGGCAATTTCATTTCCATCGCCTCGGCGAAGAAGTCCGGGCAGGAAAACCTGCAAACCCGAAGCGTTGGCAGCCAGGTCAACGCTGGCCGTGATGTCACCCTGCAAAGCATCCGTGACGTGAACATGATCGGCAGCACCGCCGAGGCAGGGCGCAACCTGCAAGTGGGGGCTGGGCGCGACGTCAACGTGTTGGCCGGTAGCAACAGCCAGGACCAGAGCAACTGGAAATCCACGAAGCAGGCCGGCCTCTCCCTGGAAAGCGACCGCAACGGTTTCACTGCGTTTGCCGGGCGCGAAGCGACCAAGCAAAAGTCCCGCGACGCCCAGCAGACCGCTGCCGGCAGCCAACTGGTGGCTGGCCAGGACTTGACCGTCCAGGCCGGACGCGACCTGACCCTCGAAGGTGCAGGCCTCGACGCCGGACGCGACATCAGTCTCCAAGCCACGCGCGACATCAATGTCGATGCCGCCGATGAAACCTTCATCCAGGAGCGCAGCAAGACCCGCGACCGTAACGGCCTGACCGTCAACATCAGCCACAACTATGGCAACACCATGGATGCCATCAACGGCACTGGCAAAGGTGAAGACAACGTCAGCAAAGCCTCCAGCGTGCTCAGCACCGTGGACGCCATCAACTCCTTCACCTCCGGGCCGACCAGCGCCACCCACTTTGGCTCGGCCAGCCAGGGCACCAGCTCGCGTTCGGAAATTCGTGACAACGTCCCCTCCACCTTGAGCGCCGGACGAGACATCAACGCCGTGGCCGGCAACAACCTCAATGTGCGCGGCAGTCAGTTCGAGGCCGGGCGCGACATCACCCTGGTGGGCAAGAACGTCAACCTCGACGTGGCCCGTGGCGAGATCACCGAGGAGAGCCAGCCCACTCGCAGCCAGGGCGGCATCAACGGCCAGAGCGGCGGTGGCAGTGGCCGCGCCGGGATTGGCGGCAGCAACGGCGTGGCCAGCGAAGAAATGACCCAGGGCACCAACAACCCGAGCGTCCTGCTTTCCGGGCGGGACACCAACATCGAGGCCTCCGAGAACCTGACCATGATCGGGACCCAGGTGATTGCCGGCAAGGATATCGATTTGCGTGCCGGAAAGGACCTGACCATCCGCGCCGCACAGAACGATTCCGACAGCGAATCCACCCGTCGCAGCGGTGGTGGAGAAGTCGGCATCGCCCTGGGCGGCAAGGACTTCATCGCGGTCTACGCCAGCGTCGACATGGGCAAGGGCAAGCTGGAGCGCGAGACCGAGAAACAGCAGACTGCCTACCTCTATGCAGGAAACCAGTTGCGCTTCAACAGCGGCAACGACACCACCATCGCCGGCGCCAACCTGCGCGCCAACGAAGTAGTCGGCCGCGTTGGCGGCGACCTGCTGGTGTCGTCGGTGCCGGACACTGGCAAAGTCAGCGGCAAACAGTTCGACGCCAGTGTCACCGTCAGTATCGGTGTGGCCGGTGGTGGTGGCGTCAGCGGCTCGGTGGGCGTAGGCAAGACCACCGGCAAGACCCATTGGGTTGAACAGCAAACCAGCATCACCGGTAAAAACGGTGTGGATATCCGGACCGAGAAACACACCCAGATCGACGGCGCGCTGATCGCCGCCGACAACGGCAAGCTCAAGCTCGACACCAACACCCTGGGCTTTCGTGACATCAATGGCGTGGACAAGGAGCACAGCTACTACGTCAACGTTGGCGGTGCCTTTGGTTGGGGCGCGGACGCGGGTAACGGCGCCAAGGCCACCGGCGGCAAGGACGTGGCCTTTACCAGCGACAAGAGCCTGAGCGGTGCGCCCAAGGAAGGTTTCAATGGTTGGAGCGTCAGCGGCTACGACTACCGCAAGGAGCGCGAGCAGGATGTGCGCGCCACGGTCGGCGCGGGCAACATCATCGTGCGCAACGACGCGGTCGCCGGACAAAACTCCACGATTGGCCTCAATCGGGATCCGTCCAAGGCCTACGACATCACCCGGGACAAGGAAAAGCGTACCGAATTCTATGTGAGCGAGTCGTCGCTGAACTCGGTGGCCAACCCGTCGCAAACCTTGGCTCGGTGGAAAAAAGGGTTGCAGGACTATGGCAAGAACAGTTCCGACCTATTCAAAATATACGGTGAGTTGACCGGGGCTACTGAGAAAGCGCTCGAAGAAAACCCCGGCCTCGCTCCTTTGGCATGGATTCCTGGTGTGATGCAAGCCGCGATGGACAAAACATCCTATGGCACTCTGGGCCTGATGCCGGGCGTGATCAGCCACGGCGGCGCAGCGACGCAACTGCCGGTGCTGCTCAGCGGTGATATGAGTTTTTACCGCACTACAGTGGGTTACGAGAAAGACTCCACAGGCAACATCATCATGGACCCGAAGACCGGCAAACCGCAGGTGAAGAAGGTCGACTTCGAATTGATTGTGCGTCCTGACGCCAAAGGGGTGATTGCCATCAACGGCATCCAGAACTCGCTGCAAGATGCAGCGGTGAATGGCAGCATGCAAGGCGGCAAGGACAGCTTCATGCAAGGCTACAACCCGGAGCACGGCCTTCTGGGTGACCTGGTGGAGTCCTTATGGGACGTGGCCTTGGGTAGCGTCAAACGATCCGGTAACGCGCAACAGGTGAGTGAGTTCTACCAGGCGGGTATTGACCAGGGGTTCAAGCTGGACTTGGTGGGCCACAGCCAGGGCGCGTTGCTCACCTATCGAGGGCTTGATGGCCTGCAATTTGGCAACAGTGCAGGCGGCATTCAACTGTCTGGCGCGCCAGTGTTCGCGCAACACTTCTTTGACGCCGCCCAGGAGGCGGGCTTCAATACCAACAGCAACAACGCGGTTTTCCAGGTCAACCGCCCGGACAGCCAAGTGTTCTTTGGCATGTTGCCCAAGACAGACACCGTGTCCGACTTGTTGGGCCACAATGCCCTTAACTCCAGCGACCCGATCACCCGGTACCTGGGGGCTATATTCACAATCCCTGGCCTCCTGGGCAAGGAGAGCCCGCACTCCAACTATTTGTGCCAGGTGAAATCCATGTGCCAAACAGGCACTAACCAAGTGCAACAAGATTTCAAGAACGGCACGACTACCGACAAAGACGGAACGACGAAAAAGACTTACATCGTGCCAACTTTCATCGACAAGAACGGTAACGCCTTCGGCGCCTCGCTTTGAGGCCTGGGCGCGTTGCCCTGACGCTGCTGCCCGTGGCCCTGTGGGGCTGCGTGCCCGCGCCGCGGGTGCATGAAGATGACAAGCGGCTGAGCCGAATGCTGTGTGAAGTGGGGGAACAACGGGTGACCCTGAGCCCACGGTTCTCCTACGACCTGCCAGGGCCATTGCGGCACACGCCGTGCGGCACGATCAAAAGCGGCTTCAACTATGACAAGGTGCGCGACATTCAGTCGGCGAGTGCTGCCGGCGGCTTTCGCTCCGATGACCTCGTCGTACTGGCCTCATCGCGCTGGATAACCGTCGAAAGCCTGCTTGACGGCAAGGACGAAGGGACGCTCTATTCTCCCGAGCAGTTCCTGCAAAACAAACTCGCCCTGATGGACCTCCCCCCAAGCGAGGCACGCCCCGAAGGAATCGATTGGGTCACGCGGCAAGGCATGCAATGCTTGCGCTTCTATGACATTTGGCATAGCCCGACGAATACCTGGGAAGAGGACGTCACCTACTGGTGCTGGGAAAACCAGAGCGGCTTGAAACAGCCATTCTCGGTCAACGCCGGCCAACGCTTGCCCGAAGGTAGCAAAGGCTACGACCTGGATCAGGCGTTTATCCAGCCCTTTTTTCAAAGCCTGAAAATCAATCGCCTGTCCGATACCGCCCTGGCGGAGGCTGACGTAAAAATCAAGGCTGCCTGCGCCCACGTCAAATCTCGTTATGACCAGCATCTGAATTGGGGCAGCGACTATCCGGACAAGCGCCTGACCCGCCAGCGCCTGCGTTCTTGCGGATATGACGTGCCCTAGCCGAAGCAAATTCTTGCGCCCATAAAAAAGGGAGGCCCGTCGGCCTCCCCTTGAGAATTTCGTCCGTGCGCGACGCTTATGACGTCGGCTCACCTCACGCCGTCTTCTGGACGGTGTGCAGCTCGGGGGCCTGCCAGTACCGATGGGTACTGCGGCCGCAGCCGGCCTGATTGGGCGGGCTGCACTGGACTGTTTGTCCGAGCAGTGATCTTGGTGGTAAGCATAAGCCTGGGGTGCCGACGGATGATTGCGAAGATTGCGGAAATAAACATCACTTGCGCAATTTTTAACCCCGGATAGATAATCCGCCGCAATTATCAAGATAAAGGCCCGACCGATGAGCAAACTCGACCGTTACGACCTGAGCATTCTGGCGGAATTGCAACGTGACGCGCGCATCTCCAACCAGGAACTGGCCGAACGCATCGGCCTGTCGCCCTCCCCCTGCTCACGGCGGGTCAAGCAGTTGGAGGATGACGGCTACATCACCCGTCAGGTCGCCCTGCTCGACCGCAAGCTGCTCGGCCTGAGCCTGACGGCTTATGTGCTGATCGGCATGGACCGCCACACTCCCGAGCGCTTCGAGAACTTCGAAGCCGCCATCCGCAACCTGCCACAAGTGCTGGAGTGCAGCCTGGTCACCGGCATGGACGCCGACTACCAACTCAAGGTCGTCGTGCCGGACATGGACCATTACCAGAAACTGCTGCTGGGGCACCTGACCCGGATCGATGGCGTTACCAGCGTGCGTTCGAGTTTTGTGCTGAACCAGGTGCTTAACAGCACCGAACTGCCGTTGACTCATCTGCGTAGCTGACCGCTTTTGTGGCGAGGGCGCTTGCTCCCGCTGGGGTGCGTGTAGGAGCTGCCGAAGGCTGCGATCTTTTGATCTTTCGTTTGAGACTCAAGTGCCCGGGGAAAGATCGCAGCCTCGTTGCACTCGACAGCTCCTACAGAGCCCAGCGGGAGCAAGCGCCCTCGCCACAAAATCTCCAGCTCGCGATGAATAGCTGCGACCCACCGCCGCCGGCCAATCCTCCACCCGCCTCCCATGCCTTATACTCGCCGCGCCTTTTCAATCCCGCCCACGCCGGAGTGTCCTGATGGATCCTGCTGTCTTCGAAGAGTGGATGATGACCGGCCTGGTCAGCATCCTGATCATTTTCATGGGTTTCATCGTCTGGGACCTGGCGAAGAAGTCCAAGGCCGGGCGTTTTGGCTCGTTCATCCTGTTTTTCGTGCTGGGCCTCGGCGTGGCGGCGTTCATCATCAAGAGCGTGGTGATCGGCCTGATCGAATCCGGCGCGTTATAAACGCGCCGGGACTTCTTTCCACTGGCCCTGGTCGAGCCCTTCGATTGTCCAGTCGCCAATCCTGACCCGCACCAGGCGCAGTGTCGGCAAGCCCACTGCGGCAGTCATGCGCCGCACTTGGCGGTTGCGGCCTTCGCGGATCACCAGTTCCAACCAACTCGTCGGCACGCTTTTACGAAAACGCACCGGCGGGTTGCGTGGCCATAATTGCGGTTCGTCCAATGGGCGCGCCTCGGCCGGCAACGTCATGCCGTCGTTCAACTCCACGCCATCACGCAAACGCTGCAACTGTTCAGCGCTCGGCTCACCCTCGACCTGCACCCAATAGGTCTTGGCCAATTTGTGCTTGGGGTCGGCAATACGCGCCTGCAACTGCCCATCGTTAGTCAGCAACAGCAAGCCTTCGCTGTCCCGGTCCAGGCGTCCGGCCGGGTAGATGCCCGGTATGTCGATAAAATCCTTGAGCGTTGCCCGCCCCTCACCGTCGCTGAATTGCGTCAGCACATCGAAGGGTTTGTTGAACAGGATCAGCTTCGGCTCGGCCGGCGGAGCCTTGGCCACACGGCGCGGTGCGGCGATTGCAGGCTTCGCGCCAGGGCGACGGGAAGCAGGGCGTGGAGGACGGGGCATGGCAAATACAACATCTAACGGTCAGGGCCGACCATGCTAGTGGCCCGACCGTTAAATAACCACCATCCCCCTTCAACAGGACATCAGCGGAACGGCGGCTCGTCGAAGCTGCGCAGCTTGCGCGAGTGCAACGAGTTGAGTTCGGTGCGCAGCAGGTCCAACGCCGCGATGCCGATCTTCAGGTGCTGGTTGACCGCCCGTTCATAGAATGCGTTGGCCGAGCCCGGCAATTTGATCTCGCTGTGCAACGGTTTGTCCGAGACGCACAGCAACGTGCCATAGGGCACCCGCAGGCGATAACCCTGGGCGGCGAGGGTGCCGCTTTCCATGTCCACCGCCACGGCGCGGGACAGGTTGATCAGCGGCCGTTCCTGGGCCCAGCGCAATTCCCAGTTGCGGTCGTCGTAGGTCAGCACGGTGCCGGTGCGCAGGCGTGTTTTCAGCTCGTCGCCCTTCTCGCCAGTGATGTTCGCCGCGGCCTGCTGAAGCGCCATCTGCACTTCGGCCAGGGCTGGAATCGGAATAGTCGGCGGCACCACCCGGTCGAGGATCCCGTCGCGGCGCATGTAGGCGTGGGCCAGCACGTAGTCGCCGATGGTCTGGGACTGCCGCAGCCCGCCGCAGTGGCCGATCATCAGCCAGCAATGCGGGCGCAGCACGGCCAGGTGATCGGTGATGTTCTTGGCGTTGGACGGGCCGACACCGATGTTCACCAGCGTCACGCCATGGCCGTCGCTGGCCTGCAAGTGATAGGCCGGCATCTGGTAGCGATGCCAGACCACGCCGGCAGCGATGGCCGACGCTTCGCTGTGCTCCATGTTCTTGTCGATGATCACGTTACCCGGCAGGACCATGCGCACGAAACGCGGGTCGCTGCGCAGTTGCTCCAGGCCATGGACGATGAATTGGTCGACGTAGCGGTGGTAGTTGGTCAGCAGGATCCACGGCTGCACATGGCGCCAGTCGCTGCCGGTGTAATGCACCAGCCGGCGCAGGGAAAAGTCCACCCGCGCGGCGTCGAACAGCGCCAGGGGCAGCGGGTCGGTGTTTTCCCAATCATAGAGGCCGTCGGCGATGCCATCGGTGGCGGCCGACAGGTCGGTGCTGGGGAATACCCGCGCCAGCACGGCGGCGGTCACGCCGGAGCCGGCCAACTCATCACCTTGTTCCACCACGTACGGGTACGGAATGTTCTGCTCGCTGACCCCCACTTCCACGGTGACGGTAAAGTCGTGCATCAGCGGGACCAGCTGTTCCAGCAGGTATTTACGGAACGCGGCGGGAGGAGTGACGGTGACGCTGTAGGTGCCGGGCAACTGGACCTTGGCATAGGCACGCGTGGTTTGCGGGACTTCACCGTGGCAGTGATAGGTCAGGCGCAGGGCGGGATAACGAAACAATGCACGCTGCTCGGCATCCGGCTCGACGCGGTCCTTGAGATACCGCATCAGCGCCTGGTTCAGCGCGGTGGTCGCACGCTCGTGCAGGGCCGCCAGACGATCCACGGCTTGTTCGGCGGTTTGAACGACAATAAACGCTTCGGTCACGATCAGCTTCCTGTGTTCTGACTTGCAGGTCTTCATCTTGCCTGCATCGCCGCCCGACGGGAACAGTGGCGTACTTAGATGTTGCGTACGACTCGCTCCCACAAGGTTTGGTGGTGTACTCAGATGCTGTATACGACTCAGGTCCACTGTGGGAGCGAGCTTGCTCGCGATTGCGGTGTATCAGTCACTACAGATGCTGAATGGGCCGACGCTTTCGCGAGCAAGCCCGCTCCCACAAGGTTCGGTGGCGTACTCCGATGCTGTGTACGACTCAGGTCCACTGTGGGAGCGAGCCTGCTCGCGATAGCGGTGTATCAGCCACTACAGATGCTGAATGGGCCGACGCTTTCGCGAGCAGGCTCGCTCCCACAGGGGCCTGTGCCGACCTGAGTCTTCTTAAAAGTCGTGCGGGGTCGAGCGGGCGACGATGGCCTCGACATTCAAGCCCCTCGGCAAGGCACCGTACACCCGGCCGGTCGACCCCAGGCGGCTGGCGATGAACGCATCGCTGACCTCGCTATTGCCCGCTTCGAGCAACAGCTTGGCTTGCAGGCCCACGGCGATGTCTTCGGTCAATTGTCGGGCGCGGTACTGGATGTCGACGGTGTCCTTGAACGCGGCGTGCAATTGGTCGATATGGCGGGCCAGGCGCTTGTCGCCGTGGCCATCGCCCAACTCATTGAACAAGACCTCCAATACACCGGGTTCCTTGGACAAGGCGCGCAACACATCGAGGCACTGCACATTACCGGAACCCTCCCACGTCGAGTTGACCGGTGCCTCCCGGTACAGGCGCGGCAGGATGCTGTCTTCGACGTAGCCGGCGCCGCCCATGCATTCGGCGGCTTCGTTGATCATCGCGGGGGCGCGCTTGCAGATCCAGTACTTGCCCACCGCCGTCACCAGCCGGGCGAACTTGGCCTCGTGCTCGTCGCTCAAGTGGTCCAGCGCCCGACCCATGCGCAGGCTCAAGGCCAGGGCAGACTCGCTTTCCAGCGCCAGGTCCGCCAGGACGTTTTGCATCAGCGGCTGTTCGCTCAACAGCTTGCCACCGACCTTGCGGTGCGCGCAGTGATGACTGGCCTGGGTCAGCGCCTGGCGCATCAGGGCACTGGAACCGACCATGCAATCGAAGCGGGTCATGGCGACCATCTCGATGATTGTCGGCACACCTCGGCCCTCCTCACCGACCATCCAGGCCAGGGCGCCACGGAACTCGACTTCGCTGGAGGCGTTGGAACAGTTGCCCAGCTTGTTCTTCAAGCGCTGGATGTAGAACTGATTGCGCGTGTCGTCGGGGCGATGGCGCGGCAGCAGGAAACAGGTCAGGCCCTTGTCGGTCTGGGCCAAGGTGAGGAAGGCGTCGCACATCGGCGCCGAACAGAACCATTTGTGGCCCACCAGCTCATAGGCCTGGCCCGGGCCGCTGGCGCCCACCGGATAGGCCTTGGTGGTGTTGGCGCGCACATCGGTGCCGCCCTGTTTTTCGGTCATCGCCATGCCCAGGGTCACCCCGGCCTTGTGGGCCATGCCGACGTTGCGCGGGTCGTACTCGGTGGCCAGCACCTTCGGCATCCAACGCTCGGCCAGGTCCGGCTGCAAGCGCAGCGCCGGCACGCTGGCAAACGTCATGGTCAGCGGGCAACCGGTGCCGGCTTCGGCCTGGCTGTGCAGATAGGTCATCGAGGCACGGGCGACATGCGCACCGGGCTGTGGCTGGGCCCAGGGCAAACTGGGCAGGCCATGTTCAATGGCGGTGCGCATCAACTGGTGATAAGCGGGATGGAATTCCACCAGGTCGATGCGATGGCCATAACGGTCATGGCTGGAGAACACCGGCTTGTTCTGGTTGGCGAGGAAGCCTGCTTCCATCAACGGCCCACCGGCCAGCGCCCCATAGGCATCGATCCGCGCCTGCGCCCAGCCGGCGCCAAAGCGCTGCGACCACTGTTGCAGCGGCAGGTCGATGCGGTACAGGTTGGCGCCATCCAGGGACGGCGGCTGATTGGTGACGTCGTGGGTTTCAGCGAACTGATGCAGGTTCATGACAGGGCTCCTCGATCGGCAGGGATTCAGTTAAGCACCGCCTCCAGGCCGAACAAAGTGTCATATACGCCTAAATATCGGCGCTTTCGCCCTGCCTTGGGCACAGTACCCGGCGCTGGAGCGTCGCCTGCAATGCCTCGAATTTCACCGGTTTGCTCAGGTAATCGATCAACGCGCCCGACGGGCAGCACGCCTGGCCCAGGTTCGGGCTGACCACCAGCACCGGCAGCTCTTCACAGCCGGATAACGCGCGGATCTGGCAGCAAACCGACACACCGTCCAACGGCGGCGATTGGCAATCGAGCAGTACCGCATCGAAGCGCTCGCCGTGCAGCAGCTCCAGCGCGGCGCGGCCGCTGTCGGCGGTGCGCACCCGATAGCCCAGCTTGAGCAACATGCCGCGCATGACCAACTGATCGATGTTGTTGTCATCCGCCAGCAGCACCGTGCACTCCTGGGGCTGGCGCGAGCCCTGGCGGCTCCCGAAGGAAAACGGCGTCGGGACCGCCGCCGGCAGGGCGACGTCAAATTCCACGTCCAACTGGAAACGGCTGCCGCGACCGGGCTCGGACGTGTGGGTCAGGCGTCCGCCCAGCAGCTCCACCACTTGCCGACAGATCGCCAGGCCCACGCCGAGACCGCCGTATTCCCGGGTCATCGAGCCGTCGAGCTGGAAGAAGCGCTGGGACAAGGTCGCTTCCCCCAGGTCGGTAAATCCGATTCCGGTGTCGATGACGGCAAAGGACAACACCACCCGACCAACCTCCGTCGGCCGGCCGCTGACGCGCAGGGCCAGGCCGCCCACCCGGGTGAACTTGATGGCGTTGTCCAGCAGGCATTCCAGGCTTTGGGCCAGTTTGCCGCTGTCGCCGAGCAAGCGGTCCGCCAGGCCTGGGGCTACGTCGACCTTGAAATCCAGGCCCTTGGCCGCGGCATTGGCGCCGAACTGCACCTGCAGCGCATCGACCACCCCGCGCAGGCTGAACGGCGCCGGATAGACCTTGAGCTTGCCGGCCTGCAACTCGGTGAGGGTGAGCATGCCGTTGACCATGCGCATCATGTCCCGCGCCGAACCGGCGGCGGTCTGTTGATACTGGGTCAGTTCCTCGTCCATCTCGACGGTTTCCATCAACTCCAGGGAGCCGATCACGCCATTCATCGGCGTGCGCAGTTCGTGGGTCAAGGTGGCGAGGAATTCATCCTTGAGCTTGTTGCCGTGGGCCAGTTGCTGGTTGAGCACTTCGAGCCTCTGCCCGGCGTCCAACAGGGTCTGGGCCTGCTGTTCGCGCATGGCATTGATGCGATCGGCCAGGGCCAGGGACAACAGCGCCACTTCGATGGCCGAGCCGATCTGGCTGGCGTACATGGTCAGGAAGACGTTCGGCAGGTAACCCAGCACCATCAAGGTATTGATGATGCCTCCCAGCAGAAACGCCGACCAGGCAATGATGAAATAACGCGCCACCCGCAGGCCACGCCACCAGGCGAACAGCCCGGCGGCGAAGATCGCCACCGTGAACACCAGCGCCAACGCCGTGGCCAGGCGCAGCGCCAGGGCGTAGCTGGTCATCAGCGACAGGCCGACCACCACGGCGCTGTAGGCGATCAATGCGAGCAGCAAGCGATCCATCCAGCGGCCATGCTGGGCGGTTTGCAGGAAGCTGCGGGCGAACTGACTGCCGAACAGCCCCGCGCACCCGATGAAGAACGGTGTCGCGGCGTTGGCCCACCAGGGGTTGTCCGGCCAGAAGTATTCGACGGCGGCGCCGTTGACCGACAACTGGTACAGGCCGAACGAGGCGATATAGAAGATGTAATAGAGGTAGCTGGTATCGCGCACGCTCAGGTAGATGAACAGGTTGTACACCAGCATCCCCAGCAGCACGCCATAGATGATGCCCAGCACATACAGGCGCACCGGCTGTTGCTCGAGGTACGCGGTGCTCGACCACAGCGTCAACGGCGCCTGGATCGAACCCTGGCTTTGCAGGCGCAGGTAGACGGTCTGCCGCTGCTCGGGCTTGAACGCCAGGCTGAACAAGTAATTGTTCTGGCGGATTTCGCGATTGGCGAATGGCAACGCGTCACCGGTCTGGCGAACCAGGCGATAGGCTCCCGCCGCGTCAGGCAGGTACAAATCGAGGTGGTCCAGCGGCGGGTACGCCAGCTCCAGCAGCCAGGTGCGCTGGGCGTCCGGATTGGCGGGGCGATAGTGCAGGTCGATTTTCAGCCAGAAGGCTGACCGTGAGTAACCGGCGTTCAGCGTGGTTTTATCGTGGGGCTTGAAAGCACCCGCCGCGGATTGGGCCAGGACCTCGTCAATAGTGGCCGTGCCGGCCGCGTCTTCGAACACTTGCAGGGCATGGCCCAAGGGCAGGCTTTGGGTGAATTCATCGAATTCGAGGGCACTTGCCAGCGAGGGCAAGCACAGCAGCAACATCAGCAAATAGCGCATTTAAGCCCCAGCGTGGCCTGTCCGGTTGAGTCAGGAAGCCCCCCATTCCCTGAGTAGACGTAAAACCGGCATTACCTGTTAGTGTTGGATCCATCTCTAGCATAGCCGCTGATGGCCAATTTGCACCATTGAAATTTTTCCGACAGAGGGCTCTAGAACGGGCGTTTCAGAGCAAAGCATTGAGATAGAGCTGTTGCATTGGTCAGGTCGATAACTGACGGATCAATGTGGCGAGGGAGCTTGCTCCCGCTGGGCTGCGAAGCGGCCCCGGTTTTTGGGAGCGCTGCGCACTCCAGCGGTAGCAAGCTCCCTCGCCACAAAAGCATTCACCAGCAAACAGCTCAGTACAAAACCCTTAGCGTTCGGGCACCGATAAAACAGGTTTGGTGGTAAGCTCGCGCACCATGAATATCTACAGCTCTCGCCCCGTTGTCCTCTGTCTCTCCGGCCATGATCCCAGTGGTGGCGCCGGCTTGCAGGCAGATATCGAAGCCCTGCTCGCCCAGGGTTGTCACGCCGCCCCGGCCGTTACCGCATTGACCGTGCAAGACACCGTCAACGTCAGCGATTTCCGTGTGCTCGACCGTGAGTGGGTGCTGGCGCAAGCCAATGCCGTGCTCAACGATGCCCAAGTAGCAGCAGTCAAGCTGGGAATGCTCGGCTCACTGGAAATGGTCGACACGGTGGTCGAACTGCTCCAGGCGCACCCGCATCTGCCGATGGTCTGCGACCCGGTGCTGCGCGCCGGCGGTGGTGGGCGCCTGGGCAAGGATGAGGTCGGCTACGCCATGCGCGAACGCCTGTTGCCCCTGGCGATCATCGCCACCCCCAACCTGCCTGAAGCACGCATCCTCGCCGAACTGCCCGAAGGCAGCGCCGACGAGTGCGCGGAAAAACTGCTGCCCTTCGTCAAACACCTGTTGATCACCGGTGGCCATGGCGACGAACATGAAGTCCATAATCGCCTGTACAGCCGCGATGGCCGCCGCGAAACCTTTACCTGCCAGCGCTTGCCTGGCAGCTACCACGGTTCCGGCTGCACCCTGGCCAGCGCCCTCGCCGGTCGGCTGGCCCAGGGCGAACAGCTCGCCAGCGCCGTCAAGACAGCGCTGGACTACACCTGGCGCACCTTGCGCGATGCCGAACAACTGGGCAAAGGCCAGTTCGTCCCGCGTCGCCTGCCGCTGGATTTCTGCTCGTAGCACCGGAGGCCTGTGGAATGAAATTACGTGGCCTTTACGCCATCACCGATAGCCAATTGCTGGCCGGCAAGTTCCTCGCTTATGTAGAAGCGGCGCTGGAAGGTGGCGTGACCCTGCTGCAATACCGCGACAAAAGCAGCGACGAGGCCCGCCGCCTGCGGGAAGCCGAAGCCCTGCGCAACCTGTGCGAACGCTACAAGACCCAGTTGATCATCAACGACGACGCCGAGCTGGCCGCACGCCTGGGCGTCGGCGTGCACCTGGGCCAGACCGACGGCCCGTTGGCGCCAGTACGGGCACTGCTCGGGCACAAGGCAATCGTCGGCGCCACCTGCCACGCCAGCCTGGCATTGGCCGAACAGGCCGCCAGCGAAGGCGCCACCTATGTCGCGTTCGGGCGCTTCTTCAATTCCAACACCAAACCCGGCGCCCCCAGCGCAAACCTTGAACTGCTCGAACAGGCGCACATCAAACTGCATACCCCGGTCTGCGCCATTGGCGGCATCACCCTGGAGAACGCCGCCCCGCTGGTGGCCCACGGGGTCGACCTGCTGGCGGTGGTCCATGGCCTGTTCGGCGCCGACAGCACCACTGAAGTGACGCGCCGTGCCCGCGCCTTCAACGCACTGCTGCAGATCAAATAGTCCATTTTTCGTTTTCGAGAGCCCAACCATGTCCCGTTCCGAAACCCTGTTTGCCAACGCCCAGAAACACATCCCCGGCGGCGTGAACTCGCCTGTTCGTGCGTTCAAGAGCGTCGGCGGCACCCCGCTGTTCTTCAAGCACGCCGAAGGCGCGTACGTCACTGACGAAGACGACAAGCGCTATGTCGACTACGTCGGCTCCTGGGGCCCGATGATCCTCGGCCACAGCCATCCGGACGTGCTGGATGCGGTGCGCAAGCAATTGGTCCACGGCCTGTCCTACGGCGCCCCGACCGCGATGGAAACCGAGATGGCCGACCTGGTCTGCTCGATCGTGCCGTCGATGGAAATGGTGCGCATGGTCAGCTCCGGCACCGAGGCGACCATGAGCGCAATCCGCCTGGCCCGGGGCTACACGGGTCGCGACAGCATCATCAAGTTCGAAGGTTGCTACCACGGCCACTCCGACAGCCTGCTGGTCAAGGCCGGCTCCGGCGCACTGACCCAAGGCGTGCCGAGTTCGGCCGGCGTACCCGCAGCCTTCGCCAAGCACACCCTGACCCTGCCGTTCAACGACCTCGAAGAAGTCGAGAAGATGCTCGGCGAAGTCGGCCAGGAAGTGGCGTGCATCATCGTCGAGCCGGTGGCCGGCAACATGAACTGCGTGCCACCGGCGCCGGGTTTCCTCGAAGGCCTGCGCAGCCTGTGCGACCAGCATGGCGTGGTGTTGATCTTCGACGAAGTGATGACTGGCTTTCGCGTGGCCCTCGGCGGCGCCCAGGCCCATTACGGCGTCACGCCGGACCTGAGCACCTTCGGCAAGATCATTGGCGGCGGCATGCCGGTGGGCTGCTTCGGCGGCAAGCGCAAGATCATGGAATGCATCGCGCCGCGGGGCCCGGTCTACCAGGCGGGTACGCTGTCGGGCAACCCGTTGGCCATGGCCGCCGGCCTGACCACGCTACGCCTGATCAGCCGCCCGGGCTTCCACGCCGAACTGACCGACTACACCACCCGCCTGCTCGACGGCTTGCAGATCCGCGCCGATGCGGCCGGCATCCCCTTCGTGACCACCCAGGCCGGCGGCATGTTCGGTCTGTATTTCAGTGGTGCCGATGACATCGTCACTTTCGAAGACGTCATGGCCAGCGATGCCGATCGGTTCAAGCGTTTCTTCCACCTGATGCTCGACGGCGGCGTGTACCTGGCCCCGAGTGCGTTCGAAGCCGGCTTCACCTCCATCGCCCATGGCGAGGCCGAGCTGAAGATTACCCTCGACGCGGCCGAACGGGCCTTCGCGGCACTGAAGTAAGCCTGTGGATAACTGACGCTGGCTGACGCCGGCGTCAGTGATTGCTGACAACCCCCCGCCCTTTTCCTACGTATTTATGCCCGAAGCTGCTATTAGCATTCCCTCGCAGCAGAAAAACGAGTAAAGACTTTGTAAGGATGGCCCCGCTTATTTCATAATGCGCGCTTATTGGATCCCCCGGAGGGTCCGCGCGCCCCTCAGAGGTAAGTCGATTCCCATGAACCGCACCGGCCGCACCCTTGCCTTGGGCTGCCTGTTGCTCCTTCAGCCGCTGCTGGCGAATGCACAGGCAGGCGGCAACTCGTTGTTGATCCCGGCGCTGGGCCGTTGCACGCTCAACACCCAGCCACAAGATCTCGCACCGGCACTCGACGCCTGTCAAAAAGCGGCGGACGCGGGTGATGCACAAGCGCAATATGAGTTGGGTGAGTTCTACTACGAAGGCAAGGCGGCACCCCGCGACCTCAAGCAAGCCCTCAACTACTTCGAAAAAGCCTCGCTGCAAGGCCATGCCCAGGCGCAATTCAAGCTCGGCGGCATGTTCTTCCATGGCGAAGGCGTGCCGGCCAACAACGTCCAGGCCTACATCGTGCTGAAGATGGCCGCGGTCAACGGCGCCGAAGAAGCCCTGGACACCGCCGACGAGGTCGCCGAGCAGATGCCTCGCGATGAATTGGAAGTGGCCACCCAGGTGCTGGGCCAGATCTTTCGCAAATACCTGATGGAATTGCAGAACGCCGATGGGCGTACGCCTTTTTCGCCGTTGCCCTGAATCCACCACAGGCCTGTGGCTGGGAGCTTTTGTGGCGAGGGAGCTTGCTCCCGCTCGGTTGCGCAGCGACCGCAAGATCTTGGGGCCGCTGCGCCCGAGGCGTCGGACCGGCCCAGCGGGAGCTTGCTCCCTCGCCACAAAGGACTGCGCTCAACCTATCGACAGGCTTACTTCTCAGGCATCGGCATCGGAAACGGCATCACATTGCCGACCGCGCCGCGGGCTTCGCTGATTTTCGGGGTGCCCAGGCGTTCGACTTCGTCGATGCGCACGATCGAGTGCATCGGCACGAAACTGCGCACCACGCCTTCGAACTGCGCCTTGAGCTTTTCCTCGCTCGGGTCGACGACCACTTGCGTGCGCTCGCCAAAGACGAACTCTTCCACTTCCAGGAAGCCCCACAGATCACTTTGATAGATCTGCTTGGCGTACATTTCGAACACCTGGCCCTGGTTGAGGAAAATCACCTTGTAGATTGGAGCTTCACGTTTGGTCATGGCTGGCGAAACACATCGGCGGGTAAAAATGAGGGCGCGAACTATAGCATAGCCACTGTTCGCACAGCGGTGGGAACCCAGGGACTTGTTCTCTATAATGCGCGGTTCTTTGAATCACGTGATGACCCCGTCCATGGCCAAGAAGCTTTACATCGAAACCCACGGTTGCCAGATGAACGAGTACGACAGCTCGCGCATGGTCGATCTGCTGGGCGAACACCAGGCCCTGGAAGTCACCGCTCGCGCCGAAGACGCGGACGTGATCCTGCTCAACACCTGCTCGATCCGCGAACGCGCCCAGGACCGGGTGTATTCCCAGCTCGGCCGCTGGCGTGAACTGAAGCTGGCCAACCCGGAGATGGTCATCGCCGTGGGCGGTTGCGTGGCCAGCCAGGAAGGCGCCGCCATTCGTGATCGCGCGCCCTACGTGGACGTGGTCTTCGGCCCGCAGACCCTGCACCGCCTGCCGGAGATGATCGACGCCGCCCGCAGCACCAAACTGCCGCAAGTGGACGTCTCGTTCCCGGAAATCGAAAAATTCGACCACCTGCCCGAACCGCGCATCGACGGCCCCAGTGCCTACGTGTCGGTGATGGAAGGCTGCAGCAAGTACTGCACGTTCTGCGTGGTGCCTTATACCCGCGGCGAAGAAGTCAGCCGGCCGTTCGACGACGTGATCGCCGAGATCATCCACCTGGCGGAAAACGGCGTGCGCGAAGTGACCCTGCTGGGGCAGAACGTCAACGGCTATCGCGGCCTGACCCATGACGGGCGCCTGGCGGACCTCGCCGAACTGATCCGCGTCGTGGCGGCAGTGGACGGCATCGACCGCATCCGCTACACCACCTCCCACCCGCTGGAGTTCTCCGACAGCCTGATCCAGGCCCACGCCGAGGTTCCCGAACTGGTCAAGCACCTGCACCTGCCGGTGCAATCGGGCTCTGACCGGATCCTCGCGGCCATGAAGCGCAACCACACGGCGCTGGAGTACAAATCCAAACTGCGCAAGTTGCGCGCCGCAGTGCCCGGTATCTGCATCAGCTCGGACTTTATCGTCGGCTTCCCCGGCGAAACCGAGAAAGATTTCCAGCAAACCATGAAGCTGATCGAAGACGTGGGCTTCGACTTTTCCTATTCCTTCGTCTACAGCCAACGCCCTGGCACCCCGGCGGCCGACCTGGCGGACGAAACCCCGGAAGAACTGAAAAAAGAACGGCTCAACGCCTTGCAACACCGCCTCAACCAGCAAGGTTTCGAGATCAGCCGACAAATGGTCGGTTCCGTCCAGCGGATTCTGGTGACCGATTATTCGAAAAAAGACCCGGGCGAGCTGCAAGGACGCACCGAAAACAACCGCATCGTCAACTTCCGCTGCGACACCCCGGCCCTGATCGGCCAGTTCGCCGACGTGCACATCGACGCCGCGCAACCGCACTCGCTGCGGGGTTCGCTCATTCAGTGAGCACTTATTCCCCTGTGGGAGCGAGCTTGCTCGCGATAGCGGTATCACAGTCAATACCCAGGTTGAATGTGAGGCCCCCATCGCGAGCAAGCTCGCTCCCACAGTGGCCGTGCCAAACCCTGTCATCAGATTCGCCTGTTTAAGAGCTTTCGCACCCAGCCTACTGGCGTTATCCTTGATTTCACCTTAATTGCCCCTGGGCGGCTAAAAACGACCTTGAACGCACCCATCGAACCACATCGCTTTATTCTCGAGCCCTTCGAGGCTCGCCGCTTCGCCAATCTGTGCGGGCAATTCGACGAGCATCTGCGCTTGATCGAACAGCGCCTGGCCATCGAGATCCGCAACCGCGGAAACCAGTTCGAACTGATCGGCGAACCCAAGCACACCACCTCCGCGGAAAACCTGCTGCGCCGTCTCTACCGGGAAACCAAGGGGAGCGAGCTGTCGCCGGATACGGTCCACCTGTTCCTCCAGGAGTCGGCTGTCGAAGAACTCGACAACCCCGCCCCGTCGGAACCTGCCGTGGCCCTGCGCACGAAAAAAGGCATGATTCGCCCGCGCGGCTTGAATCAGCAGCGCTACGTGAAGGAAATCCTCGGCAACGACATCAACTTCGGCATCGGCCCGGCCGGTACCGGCAAGACCTACCTGGCCGTGGCCTGCGCCGTCGATGCGCTGGAACGCGAACAGGTGCGGCGTATCCTGCTGGTGCGACCGGCGGTCGAAGCGGGTGAAAAACTCGGCTTCCTGCCCGGCGACCTGGCCCAGAAGATCGACCCATACCTGCGCCCGCTCTATGACGCGCTGTACGAAATGCTCGGCTTCGAATACGTCGCCAAGCTGATCGAGCGCCAAGTCATCGAGGTTGCGCCGCTGGCCTACATGCGCGGCCGGACCCTGAACAACAGCTTCATCATCCTCGACGAAAGCCAGAACACCACGGTCGAGCAGATGAAAATGTTCCTGACCCGGATCGGCTTCGGCTCCACCGCCGTCATCACCGGGGACATCACCCAGGTCGACCTGCCCCGGGGCACCAAGTCCGGCCTGAACCATGTGATCCAGGTGCTCAAGGACGTGCCGGGCATCAGCTTCACGCATTTCATGCCCAAGGACGTCGTGCGCCACCCGTTGGTGCAGCGCATTGTCGAAGCCTACGAGCGTTTCGAGCATCGCGCCGAGGAAGAGTTGGCCGAAAGCAAAGGCAATGGCCGCAATGCTTGAACTCGACCTGCAAGTGGCCTGTGAACACGCCGCCCCCAGCGAAGCCCAGTTCCGCCAATGGTGCGAACTGGCCCTGCGCCAGCGCAGCGCCGATTCCGAGTTGACGATCCGCCTGGTGGACGAAGCCGAAGGCCGTGAACTGAACCACACCTGGCGGCAGAAAGACTACGCCACCAATGTGCTGTCGTTCCCCGCCGATGTTCCCGACGAACTGCTCGACATCCCGCTGCTGGGCGATCTGGTGATCTGCGTCCCGGTGGTGGAGCGTGAAGCGGCGGAACAAGACAAGACATCCGAGGCCCACTGGGCCCATCTGGTGATTCACGGCTGCTTGCATCTATTGGGTTACGACCATATAGAAGATGACGAAGCCGAAGAAATGGAAGCGCTGGAACGAACGTTGCTTGCAGAGCTGGGTCATCCCGACCCCTACGCCGGCGACGAACACTGATACATCAACCTGTAACGACAAAGGATTCAGAGTAATCGCTATGAGCGAAGATCGATCGACCAACGGGCAGAAGTCATGGCTGGGCAAGCTCACCCAGGCTTTTGCCCATGAGCCGAAAAACCGCCAGGAGCTGCTGGAGCTGCTGCGCGATGCACACCAGAACAAACTGCTGGACAGCGAAGCGCTGGCCATCGTCGAAGGCGCCATCCAGGTCGCTGACCTGCAAGTGCGGGACATCATGGTCCCGCGCTCGCAGATGGTCAGCATCAAGGCGACCCAGACCCCGCGTGAATTCCTGCCCGCCGTGGTCGACTCCGCTCACTCGCGCTCCCCGGTCGTCGGCGAGAGCCATGACGATGTCATGGGCGTGCTGCTGGCCAAGGACCTGCTGCCGCTGATCCTCCAGGAGAACGGCGACAGCTTCAACATCAAGGACCTGCTGCGCCCGGCCACCTTCGTGCCCGAGTCCAAGCGCCTGAACGTGCTGCTGCGTGAATTCCGCGCCAACCACAACCACATGGCCATCGTCATCGACGAATACGGCGGCGTGGCCGGCCTGGTCACCATCGAGGACGTGCTCGAGCAGATCGTCGGCGACATCGAGGACGAGCACGACGTCGAGGAAGACAGCTACATCAAGCCACTGCCCAGCGGCGACTTCCTGATCAAGGCCCTGACCCCGATCGAGAACTTCAACGAATTCTTCGACAGCCAGTTCTCCGACGATGAGTTCGACACCGTCGGCGGCTTGGTGATGAGTGCTTTCGGGCACCTGCCCAAGCGCAACGAAACCACGGAAATCGGCTCCTGGCGCTTCCGCATCCTGAATGCCGACAGCCGTCGGATTCACTTGCTGCGCCTATCACCCATTGGCCGATAACCCCTGCGAGACCCGCTAAGGACACACATGCGCTGGACAACCCGCCCCGGCTGGCCCGGTAACTTGCTGGCCGTGGCGGCCGGTGCGATCACCACCCTGGCCTTGGCGCCGTTCGATATCTGGCCGCTGGCATTGCTGGCGGTCGGTTTGTTCTACGCCGGGCTGCGCGAGCTTTCGCCGCGCCAGGCCTTGGGCCGTGGCTGGTGTTTCGGTTTCGGTTTGTTTGGTGCCGGCACCAGTTGGATCTACGTCAGCATCCACAACTTCGGTGGCGCCTCGGTGCTGCTCGCCGGGATCTTGATGCTGCTGTTCATCGCCGCCATCGCCTGGTTCTTCGCCCTGCCCGCCTGGTTGTGGGCGCGCTGGTTGCGCCGCAACGAGGCGCCACTGGCCGATGCCCTGGCATTCGCCGCGCTGTGGTTGGGCCAGGAAGCGTTTCGTGGCTGGTTTCTCACCGGGTTCCCGTGGCTGTATTCCGGCTACAGCCAACTCGACGGCCCCCTGGCCGGCCTCGCGCCATTGGGCGGGATGTGGCTGATCTCCTTCACCCTGGCCCTGACCGCCGCGCTGCTGTACAACGCGCCCCGATTGCTCCGCGGTGCCCGCAAAGGCTTTATTGCCGCGGGCGTGTTGCTGCTGATCGGCCCATGGGTGGCCGGCATGGCGCTCAAGGGCCATGCCTGGACCAGCCCTTCGGGCGAGCCGCTGAGTGTCGCGGCGATCCAGGGCAACATCGAACAAAGCATGAAGTGGGACCCCGACCAGCTCAATGCGCAGCTGGCGCTGTACCGCGACATGAGCTTCGCCTCCAAGCGCGTCGACCTGCTGATCTGGCCGGAAACCGCGGTGCCGGTGCTCAAGGAGTCCGCCCAGGGCTACCTGGACATGATGGGCAACTTCGCCGCCGAACGGCAGTCGGCGTTGATCACCGGCGTGCCGATTCGGCAACTGGTGCGCCACGAAAAGCGTTACTACAACGGCATCACCGTGACCGGCGAAGGTGACGGTACTTATTTGAAGCAAAAGCTCGTGCCGTTCGGCGAATACGTGCCCCTGCAGGACATCCTGCGCGGCCTGATCGCCTTCTTCGACCTGCCCATGTCGGACTTCGCCCGGGGCCCGGCCGACCAGCCGTTGCTGCAAGCCAAGGGTTACCAGATCGCACCGTTCATCTGCTATGAAGTGGTCTACCCGGAGTTTGCCGCCAGCCTGTCGGCGCGCAGCGACCTGCTGCTGACCATCAGCAACGACACCTGGTTCGGCACCTCGATCGGCCCGTTGCAACACCTGCAAATGGCCCAGATGCGCGCCCTGGAGGCCGGCCGCTGGATGATCCGCGCCACCAACAACGGCGTGACCGGCCTGATCAACCCCTTCGGCCAGATCACCACACAGATCCCGCAATTCGAGCGCGGCATCCTGTATGGCGAAGTAGTGCCGATGCACGGCTTGACCCCGTACCTGCAATGGCGCTCGTGGCCGCTGATCGTTTTGTGTGTGGTGCTGCTGGGCTGGGCGCTGATGGCGAGCCGGATGGCCAGGACGGTTTAACTTGTTCCGCGCATGTGAATGAAAACCCTGTGGCGAGGGAGCTTGCTCCCGCTGGCCTGCGCAGCAGGCCCTTTTTTTGGGGCCGCTTCGCGCTGGAGCGCCAGCCCGGCCCAGCGGGAGCAAGCTCCCTCGCCACAACAGCGATCAGCTCACTCCACGCGGTGTTTCAGCGGTAGAACAACCAATACACCACCAGCCCCCCCGCCTCG